>JAUIEM010000548.1 GCA_030428695.1 bacterium | reverse complement strand
TTGCAGAGCAGGCACTATGTGAGTCGAAGGGCCTTGGCTCTGCTCACAGGCGGACTTCTTGGTTGGGGGACTCTCGTCAAGCCGAGCGTAGCACTTGTTCTCACCTTCCTCGTGGTCGTCAGCGCGGTGAGGTCGCGCTGGGACCGTGCCGCCGGTTTGGTTGTGGGGGCATGCGTGATGATTGCGGCGCTATTGTCCTGGATATCGTCCTTGGGGGGATTTGAGGGCCTTGTCGAAGTGCAGAGCTACAACCTCCGCTTTTACTCGAGGATTTTCTCGCTTGCAGACGGTATGCACAACCTGTCGGTGTTTTTCTATTCTGTAGAGCCCTTTCTGCTAATATGTCTGGTTTGTGTCGTAATCCTCGTTGCGGATAGGTTGCGCAATCGTGCTAAGAAGACGCGTGGTAGGCGTGAAGAATTTGCGATTGCCCTTTCGGTGATGTTTGGGATCTTTCATTTCTCGTTTCAAAGGCGCGGGTCTACATATCACTTCTTCCCGCTTATTTGGTCGATATTCGTTCTCCTGTCGGCGCTACTCGGACAGGTGCGCACATATCGCAAGGCGGGACTTGCTATATGTGTGCTCTGTAGTCTTCTAATTGGTGTGGTGGGCTCGTGGAGAACATTCAACAACGTGGGCTGGGATTGGTCGAGCTATCCCAGCCATCGGAGAGCAGAGGTTCTCGCTGCGATCCTACGGGAGCACACTCGTGATCAGGAGAGCATCAAGATATTCGATACAGTCTACGGGGGCGCAACAGCGTTGCTTCGGGAGCGGCGAGGACTATCCGATCGATTCCTCTACGATCTTCACTTCTTCCATCATCAGGGTGAGCCCTACATGGAAGGTCTCCGTCACCAGTTATTGGAATCGCTGCAAGCGGAGAGTACAACCTTTATCGTTGTTTCGCATGGTGGATGGCGTAAAGTCGGCAAGGAACGGATCTTTGAGATCGAGGGGGTCAGAGAGGTTCTTGCCCAGAACTTCGAGTTGGTGCACGACGGTCCCGATTGGTCGTGCCTCCGCCGGAAACGTGGCGAATCCACGGGTGGGTAGCACCGAAGTAGCGAGCGAGAAGGAGGCGTTCCGGACATGCGGACGCAGGAGGTTCAGCGCCTGCGCCGCTTCTTCTTCCGCTGCAGGAACTTCTGGAAGCTCGCGAGCTTCTCCTTGTGCGCTTCCTGCCGGGCGGCCTTCTGCTCGGGGCTCAGGCGCTCGCCCTCCTCGAGGGAGCCGGCGAAGAGCGCCTTCTTGTCCGGGGTGTGGTGCATGCCGAGCTCGTCGGCGAGGACCTTGGGGTCGAGGCCGCCGTCGGGCTTCCCATCGACCGTGTCGATCTCGCGCATGGCGGCTTTGACCTCGTCGATGGTGCAGCTGCCCTTGTCCTCGAGCACGTCGAGGGTGGCCCGGGCGAACAGGGTCAGCAGCGGCACGTCCTCCTCGAGCCACTCGAGGCGGTTGCGGGTGCGCTTCAGGGACTTCCGGACCGCGTCGCCCTGCTTGCGCAGCTGCTCGAGCTCGCGCCGCATCTGCTCGAGCTTGCGGTCGTAGTAGCGGTTGCGTTCGTGGTGCAAAGGTTCTCCTCGGGGTAGCGGTGGGGGGAAAGGCAACAACTCCCGTGCCAGGGTTTTTGTCCGGGGGCGGAGCCGGGCGGCGGAATCTTCGATGGAGGTTCCGCCGATGCCCGCACCGAGACTGTACATCAGCTCCGAGGTCGCCGCGCAGAGGGGCTGGTCCCAGGACCGCGTCGCCCAGCTGCGCCGTGGGGACAGCCTGGTGCTGGTGGTCGCCGACGGGGCGGGCGGCACGGCGGGCGGCGGGGACGCCTCGGCGGCGGTGCTCGACCAGGTGCGCCAGGTGCGCCGCGGGGAGGTCGACTGGCGGGCGGTGTTGCGCCGCGCCGATGCGGCGATCGCGGCCCGTGGCGGCGGACGCTCGACCGCGGTCGTGGTCGAGGTCGGCCGGCGGGGACTGCGCGGAGCGAGCGTCGGCGACTCGGAGGCCTGGCTGATCGGTCCACGCAAGATCACCCGGCTGACCGCCCAGCAGCCGCGCAAGCCCCTGCTCGGGGCGGGGGACGCGCGGCCGTTCGCCTTCCGCAGCCCGCCGCTGCGCGACACGCTGCTGCTCGCCAGCGACGGCCTGTTCGGCTACGCGCCGCCGGCGGAGATCGCCCGCATCGCGCGCGGCTCGCCGCTGTCGGCGCTGCCGCGGCGGCTGATCGCGCGCGTGCGGCTGCCGTCGGGCGGCCTGTGGGACGACGTCGCGGTCGTCCTCTGCCGCCCGGCGGCTCAGTTCTGCCGGTAGAGCCAGACCTGGCCGGTGCGCTTGCCGTCGACCGTCACCTTGTCGCCGACCAGGAGGTCGAGGTCGCCGTCGCCATCGACATCGGCTACGTGCATGCGGGTCGAGCCGGCGGGGCCGGCCTGCGGGGTGGGGGAGATCAGGGTGCGGAAGGGGGCGAGCCTGGCGCCCGCTTCGCGCGACGCTTCGCCGCTGATCGCCTGGTTCTCGGCGAGCTCGATCGTGCCGGTGTGGCTGGTGGCGAGCAGGTCGAGGTCGCCGTCGCCGTCCCAGTCGATGACGAAGGGGTCGCTGTGGACGCCCTGGGTCTTCAGGGCGGCGCCCTCCATGTCGAGCAGCGGACGCGCGGCGGGCGCGAAGCGGCCCTCGCCTTCGCCGTCGAAGACGAAGAAGGTGCCCTTGAAGTTGCCGACGAGCAGGTCGAGGTCGCCGTCGCCGTCCCAGTCGCAGGCGAAGGGGCGTGTGCAGATGTTCTCGGTCAGCTGTTCGCCGCGGTTCTCGAAGGCGTGGTGCACCATCAGCAGCGCGCCGTCGGTGCCGCGCAGGGCTTCGGCGGCCGCGAAGTTGCCTTCGCCGTCGTTGGAGAGGACATGGAACAGGCCGACCATCACGTCGTGGCCGGACACGGAGTAACAACCGGAGAGGATATCGGAGTCGCCGTCAGCATCTACATCCACAAACTGTGGAGTGGAGCTGGTGCATCACCACACCCCCGGCACGGTGGCGACCTCGTCGCCGGCCGTCAACCAGGCGTGGGCGGCGTAGCCGGCGCCGTCGGGGAGGCCGCGGTAGAGGCTGATCTTGCCCTTGTTGAACTGCCCGACCAGCAGGTCGTCGATGCCGTCGCCGTCGACGTCGGCCAGGCAGGGGGCCGCGTAGCCCGGGCTCTCGACCTGGATCGGCGCGCCGTCGGCGGTCACCAGCACCGGCTCGGCGAAGTCCTGCCCGACACACGGCGCCACCAGGACCGCGCACAGGGCAAGCGTGAGAACGTATCGCATCCAGCATTCCTCCATGGTTGCTCGGCACGGCCATGGTACCACGTTGGCGAGACGGCCGGCCGGCCGATCTTCTCTTCAAATGCGTTCCATGTGTGACGAAATCCGACACGCCGGAGGCGCGCGGCGCGACCGCGAAACGCTGGAAACGCGGAGAAACCGTGGAAGCGCCGGGCTTGCATGCCTGGTCCGGATGTGGCATGGTATTTGATGTCAACACCCGATCCGTACCATTCGGCTCATCCGAGCCCAAGCACAGAGGTATCACCATGCAGAGGAAGCTGACGAGCGCGCTTCTGACGGTCCTGCTGGCCGTTCCGGCCCTGGCCCAGACGACGCACTACAGCGAGGACTTCGAGGGCAACCACGGCTGGACGCTGTACGGCCTGTGGGCCGTCGACGGGAGCCCGAGCTCGGTCCCCGGCGGCCCCGCCTTCTCCGGCGCCGCGAGCGTGAACTTCAACAACGGGCGCGACTTCAGCGGCCAACAGCGCGGCTCCTGCGCCTCGCCCGCGATCGCGATCACCCACGACGGCGAGCACACCCTCGGCTTCCGTTGCAACTACCGCACCGAGACCACCGGCCTGCGCTACGACCAGCGCACCGTGCTGATCAAGGACGGCAGTCAGGTCGTCGCCTCGCACCAGCTCGCCTCGACCAGCTCTCAGGCGCCCGGCCTGCGCTGCGGCGTGATGGGCACCTGGCACAGCCACGAGATCGAGCTGCCCCGCATGGCGGCCGGCGCGAACCTGACCGTCGAGCTCGCGTTCGACTCGGTCGACGCCTGGGCGAACAACTTCGAAGGCTGGTTCATCGACGACGTCACCGTCAGCTCGAACCCGCCGGCCGTGGCCGTGTTCGACAAGGCGCGCCGGGCGACCGTCGACTTCCGCCAGTACTCGGTCGCGACCACCGTGCTCGCCAACGGCGCCGTCGAGATCCTGCAGAGCTCGCCGACTGCGCGCTACGCGCCGGTGACCGGCACCGCGACCGCGGCGGAGCTCGCGGCCCTCGAGACGGCGATCGCGAACGGCGACCTCGCGACCGTGCCGAACACCATCCCCGATCCGAACGTGTACATCGTCGCGCCGACCGGCGTGCGGCTGAACGTCGAGTCGCAGAACCCCCGGAACCGCGTCAACGTCGGCTCGACGCTCGGGATCTACGGCCAGTGGGACGCCCAGGTGCGGCCGGTGGTCGACGCTCTCGGCGCGATCCAGGAGCGCCTGCTCGCCGGCCCGACGACGGGCGGCGACGACCACGGCGACGACAGCTCGAGCGCGACCTACCTCGAGACCGACCCGACCCTGCCCCCCACCCCGGGCGCGATCGACCCGGCCGGTGACGTCGACTTCTTCCAGGTCGCCGAGATCACCCCGGCCTTCATGCCGTTCCCGATCCCGAAGCGCACCTACGTGATCGAGACCGCGGTCAGCGGCAACATGGACACCGTGATCGAGCTGTACGCCAGCGACGGCACCACCCTGCTCGCGACCAACGACGACGGAGGCAGCGGCCTCGCCTCCCGCGTCGTCCACACCGACGTGTGGGGCGCCGTGCTGTATGCCAAGGTCCGCCACTACAGCACCAGCGGCACGGGCGACTACGAGATCTGGGCGACCTCGA
>JAUIEM010000051.1 GCA_030428695.1 bacterium | reverse complement strand
CATCCGCAACGACAGGCCGCTCCGCTGCTGCTGGGCAAGCAGCTTCCGGTAGCGTCTCTCCGTCTCGTCCTTCGTCGATCTCTTCATGACGACATCCTCCCTTCGCGCACATTCTGCGCGCGAAGGCGGAGGACGTCAGGCCCGGGCTCACCGGACGGTTACTCTTCGGGCTACGGTGTTGAGCAGGCGGGCTGTCCGCGGTGGCGTCCGCTTAGTATCTCCCCCTTACGTGTGTGGCAGAAAAGGCGGAAGCAGTATTCCTGTCTGGCCAGGCGCAGGGGTCTATTCGTTCGCGCCCGAATCGGCCCTGCCAGCCCACGAGTGTCCGGGCGACCCCGTCGAATAATCTCCCTTTCCTTCTGGAAATCTCCTCCCCACCGACAAAGGCGTGGTGAAGAGGAACCCGCCAGGAGGAGACGATGGGAGCCCGCACCATCACCCGCCCCGAGGTCGCCGCCGGCATCCGGCTCACGACCGGCCGCTCGCACGAGCTGCGGATCGAGCCGGCGCTGACGATCGCGATCCAGATCGACCTGAGCCGCGCCGAGAGCTTCGACGACGTGCTGATCCTGCGCGCCGATGACGGCTCGTACGAGACCCGCGTCCCGATCCATCAGGTCGCCCGGCCGCACCCGAGCAAGCCGGGCTTCGCGCGGCTGCGGATCCCGGACGCGCCGCGCGGCCGGCGCTACACCGCAGAGATCGACCCCGGGCCGGGGCAGGGCCGGATCTACTCCTTGTTCGCCGGCCTGTCACTGTAGGAGGAAGCCCCGATGAGCGAGCCCGAAGCCCGCGTGACCTTTCTCGAGACCTGCGGCAGCTGGATGCCGGACCTGTACGTCTTCGCCTGGTCGGGCAACGACCGCGCCTGGCTGCCCTTCCGCACCGGCGACGGGGGCGCGCTGAAGACCCCGAACGGCAGCCCGGTGTGGACCATCGCCCAGCCCGACACCCGCTACCGCCTGCTGGTCAGCGACGTCGACAGCGAGGAGGAACGCGCCGCCGCCCGCGGCGCCGTCGTGCCTCTGCGCGAGGCCTTCGCCCGCGACTGGAACTACGTGCGCTTCCCCGGCTACGGCTGGCCGGAGCAGGCGTTCTGGAACCCGACCAGCGGCACCTTCCTGCGCCGGGGCGACGTCCACCCGCGCCACGAGCCGGGGCTGACCAAGCTCAACCAGGCCTTCCGCGAGCGGGCGGCGATGACCGACTACTTCGCGCTCGGCGAGGCGCTGCTCGACGGCGTGACCAGCGCGGTCGGCCTGCCGCGGGTGACCGGGATCCTCGCGCGGCACGCGTCGGAGTCCCTCGCCCGGAGCCTGGCGCGCGGTTTCGCCACGAAGCTGGTCCAGAACCTGCTCGTCGACTGGGTCGTCAACGACGAGGAGGACGGACGCTTCGCCCGCGCCTTCCTGCGGGCCTCGGTCGCCACCCTGATCGGCCGCATCAGCGCGCGGGCGGTGCCCGATCTCGGCCAGAACATCGGCCTGGCCGCCCTCGCCGACCAGCTGAAGAGCGCGGTCGACGACCGGCTCGCCGAGCCGCGGGTCGACGGGCTCGAGCGCCTGCTCAGCGGCGAGGGCCGCTTCCAGATCCGCCGCTTCAGCTTCTCGGGACGCAGCGTGCGCGGCTTCGCGGTACTCGACCGCTTCCAGGGGGGCCTGAGCCTGCTCCTGCACGTGCGGGACCGCGCGGACGGCCAGCACCTGTTCTTCGCCGAGGGCGGCCCCGGCACCCTGCCGCTGGCGGGCACCGAGACGGCGCCGCTCAGCCTGTCCTGCGACGCGATCGAGCTGCCGGACGAAGAACCGGACGACGACGCGGTGCCCCTGCTCGAAGAGAGCGACCACGACGAGCGCTACGGCCTGCGCATGGACCGGGCGCGGAGCGCGGCGGGCGCCGGCCTCATCGAGGCAGAGGACGCGTACTTCCAGGGCCGCCGCGCCGCCAACCTGCACGCCCGCTGGCTGGTCACCGAGGTCGACCGCGCGCGGCGCCTGCTCAGCACCAGCCTGCGGGCCCTGGTGCGCGCCGACAACGAGCGCCTCCGCGCCGCCCACAGCGCGCTCCGCGTCGACGCGGCGGCCGTCGCCGAGGGCCACGGGCTCGCGGCCCGCTACGACGCCTGCGCGGAGATTCTCGCCCGCCTCGACGGCGCCGCGCGCGAGCTGGAGGAGCTCGAGCATGCTCACGACGAGCGTTGCGTGTCGCTCTGGAGCCTGCACGACAGACGCGTCGTCGCGGAGCTCCGCGGCGACGAGCGCGACGTCCCGCCCGGCTGGTGGCTGCGCTCCCGGCCGCGCTACTGGCGTTACGCCCGCTTCCTCGAGGAGGGTGTGGGAGAGGCGGTGCTCAACGCCTGGACGGACCTCGGCCTGGACGACCTGCAGAGCGCCCAGGACTACTTCGCCGGCGCACGCGATCGTGCGCGCATCGCGCAGCTCGTCCCGGACGCGATCACCGCCTGGCCGAACGACCGTGCGGCGCTCTACCGGCTGCTGCACCGCCGCCGGGAGGAGCTGCCCCAGGCCGCCCCGGCGCGCTGAGCGGGCGATCGGTGAGAGCGATGAAACAGGCCGATGCGTAGGGTCGATCCACGCCGGTCACTGCCTGCCGGGGGAGAGTCCTACCCGCTCCGGCGGGCGGGGGTAGAGGGGTCGTCTCACGAGTCCAGTCACAGTACGCCTTGTCCCGCTTCGCGGGAGGGGGTAAACCCCTCCCCTACATTCGGATAGGACCATCAGCCCAAGCGAGGCATGGCTCGCCTGCCGCACGTCTGGGATCACCCGTGGGGTGCGTCGGAATCCAATGTAGGGGCGGGGATTACCCCCGCCCGTCGCAGGCGTAGGGACGTGCGTCGTACGGTTCCGTGAGACAGCCTCGTAGACCCCGCCCCTACAGGATTTCGAGCCGCCGCAGGACAGACATGCGGGTGGGAAGGCCGGGTAGCCCTCCCCTGCATGGAGAACCTCGTCTGAGCGTCCTGACCGTGAGTTGTGCAGCGTCGATCAGAAGTCCGCCGTCTCCTCCTCGACCTCCACGAGCACCCGCCGGCACCAGGTGAAGGCGGGGTCGCGCCGCGCCAACCAGCTATCGACCACGACCTCCCAGCCGCGCTCCTCGCTGCCTTCGCACACCTCCCCGCCGACGGTCAGGGGGCGGCCGTCGTCCGGCTCGAGGTAGACGGCGAGCGCGGTGCCGCCCGGGGCCTCCAATGCGATCGAGCGTCCGTCGCGGCGCAGCTCGACCTCGCCGAGCCGGCCCTCCCAGGACCGCAGCTCGACGTTGTAGGCCCAGGCGTTGTGCTCGTCGAGGGCGACGTGGGAGAAGCGCTCGGGCGTCGGGTTCCGCCGTTGCTCGTCCAGCCAGGCGAACATCGCCAGGGTGCGCTCGTTCTCTTCACCGCCGACCCGCAGACGATGGCCCTCGCCGTCGACGATGTCGGAGTGGTAGGCGATGCCGAGCTCGTCGAGGGCCGCCATGATGCGCTCGGCGATGCGGTAGCTGACCATCTGGTCGTCCTTGGAGTGGGTGATCCAGGACTCGGTCAGGGCGAGGTTCTCGAGCTGACGGTAGGCGTCGTCGCGGGTGTGCCGCCCCGGGGTGGCGCTGACGTCGCCGGCCGCGTAGGGGATCAGGGCCGAGAAGCGGTCGTGGTAGCGCACACCGAGGTTCCAGGTCGCGTAGCCGCCCATCGAGTAGCCGCCGAGGGCGACCCGGTCGTGGTCGACGTTGTAGTGGCGGGCGAGCCAGTCGAGGGCGACCAGGCCGAAGTTGTCCTCGGCGTGGTAGCTCCACCAGTGCTGCATCAGGTTGGCCCCGCGCAGCATGATCGGCAGGTGCGTGACGTCCTTGAGGCGCTCGGCCTGGGGCATGATCAGGATCCAACCGCGGGCGGCGCAGCCGTGGCCGATCAGGTTGTAGAACATCCGCGGGCTGGCCCCGAGGCCGTGCAGGAAGATCACGACCGGCGTCGCCACCGTCGGGTCGTAGTCTTCCGGCACCCAGAACTGCACCTCGCTCTCGACCCCCTCGGCGCTGGTCAGGGTGCGGGTGAAGTGGCCGGTCTCGGCCGCGCCGTAGCGGCGCCCCTCGCGCAGCAGCGCGACCCCTTCTGCGGGGCTCAGGGGCAGCGCCTCGAGGGCGGCGAGCAGGGCCGCGCGGTCTTCGCCATCCGCGTTGTCGAGGAGGCGGAAGAGCTCGCTGCGGGTGTCGGCGGCGAGGGGGAGGCAGAGGGCGAGGAGCAGGACAGAACACAGGGACGGACGCATGCGCGCACTCCTTTCGACAGGGGTCGGATGGAAGTGCTACGGGCGAGCTGCCGATGTGCTGGCGAAAATCGGGAAAGGGCGTGGCGCAGACGGCCTACACGCTCTGGGAGCGGCAGCTGTTGTAGACCGACTGCACGCGCTTGAGCGAGACCGGACGCGGCCGCATCGCCTGCGGCGCGCTCTCGCAGGTCACCAGCTCGAGGGCGTCGTTGACGCTCCCCTTCAAGACCTTGAGGAGCGGCTCGATGTCCGCGATCAAGCCCATGCTGTCCGCCTCGACCAGGGTCAGCACGCCGCTGCCGACCAGGTGCTCGACGTAGCTCTCCTGGACCCGCCGGATGCGCTGGTAGGTCTCTTCGAGGTCGTCCATCTCCTCGGCGTTGAACTCGTCCGGGCGCAGGAACAACATGCGCTCGTCGCCCTCGTCCAGGCCGGTGGTCGACGGCAGGAGCAGGTGCTTGACCCGGCCCTTCGCGTCGAGCTCGAGCACGGTCGTGCCTTCGTCTTCCAGGGCTTCGAGCAGGTTGAGGAAGATCATCTCCGAGCCGACCTGGTACTTGTCGGCCAGCGCCCGCACGTTCTCCTTCTGCACGAACACCGCCTCGGTCTCGGTCGCGACCCAGGTGTCGGAGACGTAGCGGAAGTACTCGGGCCGATGCGTGAGGATGTCGGTCGTGATCTGGTCGACGAGCGACAGGTTGAGCTGGACGAACTTGGCCGAGATGTCCTTGAAGATCTCGCTGTGCATCTCGCGCAGCTTGCCGTAGTTCTGGTCGAAGTGGTTCTGCAGGTGGATCGCGAGCTCCATCCACAGCCGCCAGCCGGGCTTGTTCTCGCGCGGGCCGCGCTGGTGCAGCTTCCACTCCTCTTGCAAGGCCGGGTACTTCGCGAAGATGCGCTGGCGCAGGGCCTCGGTGTCGTCGGCACGGGAGACCTCTTCGAGCTCGCCGAGCATCTGCTCGAGCTCCTTGAGGGCCTCGTGCACGCTCGGCTTGCAGACCCGGGCGCGGTGGAAGTTGTCGTCGTCGACGTGCAGCAGGTGGTAGTGATGCATACCGTCCTTGCGGACCACCTCGATCAGGCCGAGGCCCTCGAGGGTACGCAGCGTCTGCCGGATCTGGGTCTTGGTGCGCTCGGGGAAGATCTTCGTGAACTCGGACATCGAGTGATAGGTCTTCGAGTTCGTGAAGTGGGCGACCTCGAGGTAGATCTTCAGCTGCAGCTCATCGAGCTTCGGCAGCCAGAAATCCAGCCAATCCCCTCCGAGTTTCACATCGAGCAGGCGCGCGTCGCTCATGACGGACTCCTTTTTGCAAGGGCGTCCATTCTACGCGGCGAGAGCGGCGCAGGGAAAGGTTTTCTCGCGGGCTTGCCCGCGTATGCATGCGATCCAGAAACAAGCATCAGCCGGAGCCGCGAGCCGATCTCGCCGAGGCACGAGGCGAGACGGCGAGCCGCAGGTCTGGCCTGCGAGGAACGAGCAGGACGGGCCAGGGGATCACTCGCGCAGGAAGACGATGCGGTCGACGGTCAGGCGCGGGTCGGCGCCGTAGATGTGCAGCTGCAGGTTGCGCAGCCGGGCGGCCTCGGGCATCGGGGCATCGCGCTCGACGGTCGCGAACAGCTCCGCGCAGGAGATGGTCCACTCGTGGAAGCCCTCCGGCAGGCCGGCGCGCTCCGTGCGGTAGTTGCGGCTCTCGTCGTGCTCGAGGGTCTGGAAGACGAGCTGCTCGACGCCCTCGGCCCGGAGCCGGATGCGGATGCGCATGCCCGGCTCGAGAGCGAGCGGCGCGGGCAGGTCGAACTCGATGCCGGAACCGTCCCCCGCGCAGCGGGCGTAGCCGTCGGCGACCTCGCCGCGCTCCCAGCCCGCCGGGCGGGTGTCGAACTCCTCGACCCAGGCGACGCGCCCGCCGGCGAGGGCGAGCAGGGCCTCCGGGACGTCGTCCGCAGAGACGCGGCCGACGGCGCCGAGCCGGGCCCGGCGCGCCTTGACGCTCTCCCCGGCGGCCAGGGTCAGCTCCGGCAGGGCGGCCTCGCCCGCCAGGCAGGCGAACAGCACGGTGCTGCCGCTCTTCTCCAGGAACAGGCTGCCGTCGGCGAGCACGGCCTGGTGGGAGCCGGCGACGACGGTCAGCGGTGTGGCGGCGGCGAGGTTGTCGACGTAGAGGTCGTCGTCCTCGAGGGTGATGACCGGGGCGTCCGCGTCCCCCTCGAGGGCGAGCTCGCCCTCGAAGCTGAGCCGGGCGCCGCCGAGGCGGATGGCGCTCGCGCCCCGCGCCCGCAGCGCGCTGCCGGCGAACACCGGGGCGCCCTGCTCGAGCTCCCGCCAGTCGTCCCCTTCCCGCACGGCCAACCCGCGGCCCGCGACGGTGACGGTGGCGAGGGCCGTGGGGGCGACGCTGGGCTCGGGCTGCTCGACGACCGTCGGACCGGACTCCCGAGGCTCCGGAGGCTCCGGACCCTCGACGAGCTCCGGCTCCGGCCCTTCCACCGGCTCCGGCCCGGGCTCGGGACCTTCGACCAGCTCCGGGGCAGGTTCCGGCTCCGGCTCTGGCCCTTCCACCGGGCCCGGCTGCTCGACCGGCTCCGGCTCCGGACCCTCCACCAGCTCCGGCCCGGACTCCGGCCCCTCCTCTTCCACCAGCTCCGGTCCCGGCCCGAGCCGCGCGCTGTCGCCGGCCCGGGGCCCCTGCGGAGCCTCCTCGCGCGGCCCGGCCAGCCACAGGACGAGCAGGGCCGCCGCCGCGATGCCGGCGACCGCCGCCAGCCACAGCGGCGCGGCGCTGCGGCGCCGGACGCGCCGCCCGCGCCGGGGTCGCGCGGGGCGCCGCGGCTTCGGGCCGGCCAGCCCCTCGCGGCGCGCGGCCTCGAGGATCCGCCGGGTCAGCGCCTCACCGGCCTCGCCGCCGAGGGTGACCTCGAGCGAGGCCTCGAGCATGCGCTCCTCGAGCTCGTCGTTCATCTTCTTCCAGCCTCTCGCCTATGCACTGCTTGAGGACTCCTTTCGCGCGGTGGATCACCGTGTCGACGTGGGGCGGCTTCAGCCCGAGCTCGGCGCCGATCTCCTTGCTCGCCATGCGGTCGTGGAAGCGCAGCCGCAGCATGGCGCGCGTGCGCTCGGGCAGCCGCTGCAGACACAGCTCCAGGGCGTCGGTCCAGGCCCCGCCCCGGTCGCGGGTCAGCGCGATCCAGCCCGGCTCGACCGCGTCGATGTCGACGAAGGCGGGCCGGGCCTTCTTCTTGCGCACGGCCATCAGGAAGAGGTTCCGCGCGACCGTGCGCAGGTACGCCGCCGTCGCCTTCTCGTTGTACTGCTCGAAGGGCTTGCGCAGCACCGCCAGGAAGGTCTCCTGGGTCAGGTCGTCGGCCTGGGCCGGCTCGCAGCCGAGCACGCGCAGATAGCACCAGATCTCCTTCTGGAAGCGGGTGACGAGCGCGGCGGCATCCAGGGGGGCGTCCATCGCGATCGTCGTTCTCCTGTAGGAGTGCGCGGCTGCGGCACGATCTGACGAGTATACGTTCTCCTTTCCAAAAAAATCTGTCAGATCGCATCGCGACCGGGCACTCGGGCGGCGGAGGGAACCACAGGAGAACACCCATGCGCTGGCTCGTCGTCACCGTCCTTTGCATCGCCCTGGCCCTGAGCGGCTGCTCGTCCGGTTCCGGCGGCTCGTCCTCCGGCGGCGGAGGCTCGATCAGCCCCGGGGGCAACACGGGGAACGCGGGCAACGCGGGCAACGCGGGCAACGCGGGCAACGCGGGCAACACGGGCAACTCCGGGAACGCGGGGAACGCCGGGAACACGGGCAACTCCGGGAACGCGGGCAACACGGGCAACACGGGCAACACCAGCCCCGGCGTCATCGGCGGCGGCGTCCCCCTGCTCGTCGCGGCGCCGACGGGGACGGCGACCCACTACGTCGCGCCGCCGCCCCTCGGCAGCGACTCGAACCCGGGCACCCAGGCCCTGCCGTACGGCAGCCTGCAGTTCGCCGTCGACCAGCTCTTGCCGGGCGACATCCTCGAGATCATGGACGGCACCTGGAACGTGACGAGCTCGGTGGTCATCACCGCGGTCGGCACCGCCGCCGCCCCGATCGTGCTGCGGGCGAGCGGCACCGCCGTGGTCGACGGCAGCGGCATGGCGGGCGGCGCGAGCTCGCGGGACATCATCCTGTTCGACAGCGCCGCGTTCGTCACGCTGCACGGGCTGACCCTGCAGAACGCGCCGCGCTCGGGGATCCGCGTCTCCCTGTCGGACGACTGCACCGTGCAGGCCTGCATCAGCGGGCCGAACGGCAAGTGGGGCATCTTCACCGACTACTGCGACGACCTGACGCTGCTCGGCAACGAGTGCTTCGGCTCGGCCGACGAGCACGGCATCTACTTCTCGAACTCCGGCGACCGGGTCGTGATCCGCGGCAACTACTGCCACGACAACAACGCGAGCGGCATCCAGATCAACGCCGACCCCGCCCTGCCCGGCGACGGCATCACCTCCGACGCGGTGATCGAGGGCAACATCTGCGCCCGCAACGGCGCGGGCGGCGCGGCCGGGATCAACCTCGCCTCGGTGCGCAGCAGCGTCGTGCGCAACAACCTGCTGATCGACAACCTCGCCTCGGGCATCGCGATGTGGGATGACGGCTTCTCGCCGAGCTTCGGCTGCCAGGACAACCTCGTCGAGCACAACACCGTCGTCTTCCAGAGCGGCGAGGGCCGCCACTGCGTCGTGATGCGCAACGGCAGCACCGGCAACACGATCCGCAACAACATCTTCATCGGCGGCGGCCGCGGCGTCTACGAGATCACGACCGACAGCCTGTCCGGCTTCAGCCCGGACTACAACGTGCTCTACAGCCTCGACGGCTGGCCGCTGGCCACCGACGAGACCGCCGGCGTCAGCTACGACCTGGGCGCCTGGCGCACGACGACCGGCGGCGCGGCCAGCTCCAGCCACGCCCTGCCCGTCTTCGCGGACACCGCCGGCGGCGACTACGGGCTCAGCGCGGGCTCGGCCGGGCGGGACGACGGCATGGCGAGCGGGGTGGGCGCGGACCTCTACGGGGTGGCGCGGCCCGCCGGGGCGGCCCTGGACCGCGGCGCCTTCGAGCGCTGAACCTCAGCCCTGCGCGTCCTCTTCCTCGCGCACGATCCACAGGTACTCGTGATCGAAGACCAGCATGTCGTACGCGACCTTGGCGATGATCAGGAGCACGACCCGCACGACCTCCCCGAGGAACATCGCCCAGGCCGCACCGATCAGGAACAGGTGCATCGGGATGATGCGCAGGAAGGCGACCGTGACCGTGCGCGAGGGCACGACCTTCGGCCCCAGGCCTGGCCGGATGAAGCGCCAGTAGAGGAAGAAGACGTGCACCCCGACCATGCCGAGCAGCGCGATCACCGACTCCTGGTCGGGGAACAC
Source organism: bacterium (assembly GCA_030428695.1). The sequence goes on along the minus strand of JAUIEM010000051.1, from coordinate 23,749 downwards.
GGCCCCGAGGCCGAAACTCTCCCCGCGCGGGCCGAGGAAGCCCCAGGCGATGGTCAGGTGGACGACCATGAAGAGCACGAACAGCGCGTGCAGCAGGCCCCAGCGCGCGGCGTGCTGCCGGGCCCAGTCGTCCTCCGGGGCGCTCGAGCGGTGGTATTTGAACCAGGCGAGGCCCCAGATCAGCAGGGTCTCGAGCCAGAAGAACACCGCCGCCCGCCAGACCGTCATCCCGCCGAGGGCGACGCCGAGCAGCAGGATCAGGTTGTCGAGCCCGGCGATCCCGACGGACAGCGCGCTCGGCCGCTTCCGCCGGCGCATCCAGGCGGGGAATTCACGGTTGTTGCGGGGCATGGCGGCCTCCTCTGTCCGCAGTGTCGGCGTCCTGGCGGGCCGCTGCCGCCTCGCGCGCTTCCCGCTGCTGTTGCATCTGTCTCTCTCGCAGCTGTTCGATGCGCTCTTCGACGGACAGCTCGGGGGCGCGGGCGAGCGACGCGGTCTCTGCCTCGGGTGTCTCGGGGGGCGATGCCGCGACAGGCACGGACGACGGGGCGGGCGCCGGGACAGGGACGACCACCGGCGTCGGCCCGGGCACGGCTTCGGGGACGCGCGGTGGCGGGGTCGCTGCATCCGGGGTGCTCTCCCACTGGCTGAGCCACAGCCCTGCGACCAGCACGAAGCCGATGGCGAGCCCGCGGCGCGTCGAGCGATGCATCGCGTTCCTCCCGGACAGGTCTTTCGATGAGGATACGGGAACGGCACCTCGTCCGCGCACGGCTCCCTGCACACGTCCGCTGTCAGCGCAGCAGTCGGGAGGCACCGGAGGAACCTCCACCCCCGGACTTCGCACGCCCCCCGTTTGCAGTGGCGCTTCCACCTTTGCGGCCAGGCCGGTACAAGGAAGATGAGACCCCTGACGGCGAGCCCGATGCCTTTCACCCCTCCCCCTCCCGACGAGGTCGCCCGCGGCCGGCGGATCGCGATGCTGGTCTGCGCGCTGATCGTCGGCGTCCCGACCGCCCACTTCTGCCTGATGACCGCGCTCGGGATGCCGGTCGCCCCGGAGCGGATCGGCCGCCTGCTCTTCCCGCTCTTCATCGCGATCCAGCTCTACCGCGGCCGGGACTGGGCGCGCGTGCTGTACCTGCTGCTCGGAGCGGTCGGAGTGCTCGGCACGGCCGGTCTCGTCCTGGGCACGGGTCTGACGGAAGAAGCCCCTCCCGAGCGTCTTCTTCCTCGCCCTGGTCGGCATCTACGGCGTCCTGTATCTGACCACCTGTGGGCTGCTCCTCTTCTCCACGTCGCTGCGCGCCTTCATGCGCGCCCAGAACCCTCGGCACCCCCGCATGCTCGCCCCCTACGCGGAGACCCACGGAGCCAGCTCCTCCGAAGCTTCGGCAGAGCCCGCGCAGCTCCTCCCCGGGCAGGTGGTCTGCACCTGGTGCGACGCGCACGTCGTGCCGGACGAAGAGGGCAGCTGCCCGGAGTGCGACTTCATCCTCGACCACCGCTGAGCGCAGTCCCTGCACTGAAATCGCGCTCCTCCGCTTCCCAATACGGGGACGAGGAGGATCCCTTGCGATGCCCGACGATGTGGAAACGGACCTGCGGGATGCCCCGACCCGGCTCGAGCCGCCCCCCTCGTCCGCGCAGCCCGAGACGCTGCTCGGCCGCACGGTCGGCAACCACCGGCTGAAGGCGCTGATCGGCGTCGGCGGCATGGGGGCCGTGTACCGGGCGGAGAACGAGGATCTCGAGCGGCGGGCGGCCGTCAAGGCGCTGCGCTGCCGCGCGGCCTTCGGGGAGGACGAGGCCCTCGCCCGCTTCCTGCGCGAAGGCCGCGCCCTCGCCCGCCTCGACCATCCCAACGTCGTGCGCGTCTACGACATCGTCCGGGAACGCAACGGCGCCTACCTGATCATGGAGTTCGTCGACGGCTGCGACCTCGAGCGGCGCCTGGCCCGGGGCAGGCTGTCGGTCAAGCAGACCGTGCGGCTGCTGGTCCACGTCGCCCGCGGGCTCGGCGCGGCGCACGCGGTCGGCATCGTGCACCGCGACGTCAAGCCGGCCAACGTGCTGGTCAGCGCGAAGGGCCAGGTCAAGGTCAGCGACTTCGGCCTCGCCCGGCCGATGGCGGCGCCGAGCGTGTCCCGCACCGGGGCCGTCGTCGGCACGCCCTACTACATGTCTCCCGAGCAGGCCCAGGGCCTCCCGGTCGATGCGCGGGCGGACATCTACTCGCTCGGGGCGATGGCCTACGCCCTGCTCAGCGGCGATCCCCCCTTCGGCGGCACGACGCCGATGCAGGTGCTGATCCAGCACTGCGACCCCCAGGTCCGCCCCCGCCCGCTGCGGGCACTGAATCCCAAGGTGCCGTCGGCGCTCGCCGCGGCGATCGCGAAGATGATGGCCCAGCGCCCCGAGGACCGCTACGCCTCGATGGCGGAGGTCGAGGCCGCCCTGCTCGCGGTGCTGCGCCCGGCCGCCGCTCCGCCCCGACGCCGCTGGCGGCGTTGGCTGGCGGGCGGCTGCGCGGCGCTGCTGCTGCTGCTGCTGCTCGCCCGCCCCCCGGCCGCCACCCGCGACTTCGCCGAGGTCGCGCGCTTCCTGACCGCGCATCCGGAGGCTTTGGAGGAAGGGGAGGTGCGGCTGAGCGCGTACCTCCTGCGCTACCCGGACAGCCCCCATCGCGCCGAGGCGGAGAGCTGCCTGACCGCCCTGCGCACCCACCTCGAGGCGGAGCGCGCGGTCGCCGGGCTCAAGGAGCTGCAGGCGGAGGCGGAGGAAGCGGACAGCGTCGCGGCCTGGGATGCCGTGATCGCCGGCATCGAAGCCTGGCGGCGGGAGTTCCCCGACAGCCGCCACGGCGTCCACGCCGTGCGCGGGCTGCGGATCGCCCGGGAGGCGCGGGAGCGCCTGCGGCGGTAGATCAGCGCTCGGTCGCGCTGCCCTGGCGGGTGTAGGTGACGGTCATCGCGAGCATGTCGCGGCCGCCGATCTCGTTGTACATCTTGAAAATGTGCTTGTCGTTGCTCTCGATCTCGAAGACGAACTTGAAGGTCTGGGTCTCGCCGCCGGCGCCCATCTCCCCGACGAAGGTGATGGTCTTCTTGTCCTCGCTGATCGTGCCTTCGCTGGTCAACATGTGGGTGCTCATGTTGTCGAGCCACAGATGGGTGAACTTCCCGTTGAGGTTGTCGAAGCCCATGAAGCCGATGCCGTCGAAGGGCATGCCCATGAAGTCGACGCTGTAGCGGCTCTCGACGAAGCGCCCGCCGAGCTGCCAGCTGTTGACACAGGTGCCCTCCGACGACTGGCCCGGACCCGCGGCCGTCGCCGGCGTCTCGGAGACGGCGTCGAAGCTGCCGACGAAGGCCTCGAGCACGGCGTGCATCTCGCCGGGCTGGTTGAGCTTCATCCAGGCTTCCATCTCCGGGTCGCCTTCCTGGGCCAGCGCCAGGCCGGCGCCGAGCAGCACACACAAGAGCCACGGGCAACGCTTGGTCATGTCGATCTCCTTACGGTTGCGATCGGTGGAGTATAGCGGGGAAGCATGGGAGAGGACATCCTCGCGGCTTCCTCCTCCGCTGCTCCGCGGCCCGTCGATCCGCGGTCGAAGGCGTGCAGACCGGTCGGAAGCCCTGCTGGCGTTCCTGTGGCGAGCTCCCGTCAAGGTGTGGTGATCGTGACGGTGTTCGAATACTCCGAGACCAGAATCCCCATGTTGTTCTGCGCGTAGATGCGATAGCTGATCTGCAGCCCCGAGGGCTCGCTGAACGACGCGCTCTGCGCGTCGGCGGGCGGCGTCTGGATGCTCATCCAGGATCCACTGCCCACCCTCCGTTCGATGTCGAAGTTGCTCTCGTCGTCGGAGTTGTCCATCCAGGTCAAGGTCACCATCGCCGCCTGCCCGTTCGGCACAGCGCTGACCTGCAGGTTGGACGGGGCCTCTGGGATCGTGTGGACCGTGAACTCCATCGAGTACGCCGATTGCTCGCTCGCATTGACCGCCCGCACACGGTAGACGTAGTCGGTCGACCCTTGCAGATCGTGGGTGTCGAGGTACTGCACCTGCATGCCCGTGTCCTGGCTGGTCTGGGCGGCGGCGGGCGCCGTGCCGACTGGCTGGAAGATCCCGCCGGGTTCTCTGCGCTCGATCTCGAAGCCCGTCTCGTTCGTCGCATGGTCCGCCCAGGTCAGCTCGACCGCGAGCACATGCCCGCCGGGGTTCGACGCGTACAGATTGTCGGGCGCGAGCAGGTAGTCGGGGACCTGGACCGTGGCTTCGGCATAGTCGGACGGGCCGGCCGGGGTGTGATAGCGCACCCTGTAGCTGACCGTGGTACCCGGCGGCAGCGGGTCGGGGTCGTCGAAGCTCTCGGTGTCGACGGCGAGCGAGCTGCCGATGATCAGGAAGCTGCTTTCGCTCGCCAGCTTCCGCGACACCTCATAGGACTCCTCGTCCGTGGACGGGTCGGTCCAGGTCAGGCTGGCGAGCCCGTCGGTGTCGACCTGCACGTCGAGATTCTCCGGGGGATCGAACGCCACCACGACCTCGATGCCGACGTTCAGACACCAGGAGTCTGCGAAGCTGTTTCGCCGCTCCTCCCCCGCGAGAAGAATGACCTCGTTCGAGCCTTCGCGCAGGAAGATGTCTTGGAAGGTCATGGTGTTGCCTATCGCCTCGGCGTGGGGCAGTCGGCTGCGCTCGCCGTAGAAGTGGGGGATCTGGCCGTTGACGTAGAGCAGACCTTGCTTTGCGAGCGGCTCGAGAATCTCGTACGCGAGATCGACGACGATGCCGTCGTGCACGGGATGGCGAGTGGTCTCGAGGTCATCGATCGAGACCACGATGGCGAACTCGTTCGGTTCGCTTCCGCTGTCGAGGGTATGCTCGCTGACCGATTGCAGGGCGAGCGCGTTTCCGCCGCGGTAGTCGGACGCGGCCGCGTCGTACAGACTCTGGAACTCGTCCTTCTGGCCGAGGGCAGGGAGGGTCGTGTAGTAGACGTTGTCGACGGTGAACCCGGACCACGGCGTATAGTCGAGGAACTCCCCGTTGACGTACTCGATCTTGCTCGGCACCGCGTTGGCCTCGCGGCCGACCTCGTAGAGGAGGAACTCTCCGGAGTTCGTCGCCGGGTTGGTCTCGACGTACCCGTAGATCACACCGGCGTGTTGGAAGGGACGCGCGAAGGGGTTGCCCGACTCGCCGAGCAGCACGATGACCGGCCAATCGAGGACCGCGAGGATGCACTTGATGTGGTGAATCACCTGTGCATCTTCCCACCCATCCCAGTCGGTGTACAGGATCTCGAGCCAGTCGTTGCTCTGGGCGACATGAGCCCGCCGCGCGAGCTTGTCGGCTTCGTCAGGGGGGTACTTGATCTTCAGCTTCTCGGTCGGACGATGGCGGAAGAACCAGGCGCAGTACGAGGCAAGGCCGAGGCAGGTACCACCGGGGGTCAGGTATTCCGCGCTGCGGCTACGGATCGGCGGAACCCACATGTTGTCGAAGTTGAAGTGGTCGCCGGCGGAGTTCTGCAGCGAGACCATCTGCGGAAGCTGCACGTTCTCCATGTTCGTCACGTAGAAGAGCGAGAAGTCACGGCTGAGGAAGGAGATCTTGTTCGCAGAAGTGTCGAGCTCGATGACGTGCGTCGGCTCCCATTCCTGCTGCGCCGCATCGAGGTGCAACACGGTCAGGAAGTCCTCGTTCCCGGCCAGCGCCTCGTCGTAGCACAGGGTCACCTCGATCGGCATCTCGAAGTCGGGATCTCCGGTCGGGCTGATCGTGAAGCCGAGGCCGACCTCCTGGATCCCGGTCGGTAGGGGCACGGCCGTCGAGTCGCGCGTAACGGTGAAACCGGTGGGCGTGTCGATCGCGCCCGGCTCGACGTCGATCTCGACATCCTCGTACACCAGGGTTCCGCCCTCCGGGCCGACCGATCCGGCGCCTCCGCTACTTCCGCCCGATCCCGAGCAGCCCGCCAGAGCCGCGACCCACATGATCCAGACTGTCCCTTTTCGCATGGTCCCTCCTTCACGAGCCGGCGCGTCGTTCGCGGTTCCCGCGGACAACGCCGTCCACGAGACCGCCCCGCGCACCGCTCGATGCCTACCTGGAGCTGAAGGGGTTACGGCGCGGCAGAAAAACCGGAAAATCTGGACGGAAGGGCACTCGTCGTACCGGCTCCCCGTGGGCGCGAGGGGTGAGGAGGCGCGCCCCCGCCCGTTTGATGCCCCCCCCTCACTCCGCCCGCAGCGCCGCCAGCAACCGCCCGCGGCTGGCGAGGCGGACGGCGACCAGCACCCACAGGAAGCTCGACAGGGCGATGCCGAGAGCCCACAGCGCCAGGCCGAGGAGCGGCAGGGTGCCGGCCTGCAGGGCGGGGAAGGCGGCGAGCGCGGCGGCGAGCAGGCCGTACAGGAGGGCGCTCGCGACGACCCGGCCGTGCTCGCCGAGCAGCAGGCGCTCGAGGCGGGCGCGGGTGAAGCCGAGGGCGGCGAGCAGGGCGAGCTCGGCGCGGCTCTCGAGGACGGTGCGGACGACGACGATGCCGACCCCGACGGTGCCGAGCAGCAGGGCGAGGCCGCCGAGGGTCAGGAAGATCGCGAGGTAGGTGTTCTCGACCGCGAACAGGGCCGCCAGCCGCTCCGGGGCCGGGGTGACCTCGGCGCCGTGGTCGCGCAGGCCCCGGCGCAGGGCGGCGGCGAAGTCCTCGACGCGCGCGGGCGGGACCTCGACGAGCAGCTGGCGCGCCCCCTCGGTCGAGGGGAAGCGGGCGCGGAAGGCGGCGTCGGCGAGCAGCAGGCTGCCCTGCAGCATCGAGCCGGACAGCATCGCGACGATCTCGACCTCGAAGGGGCGCCCGCGCTCGTCCGTGTAGGCGATGCGCGAGCCGAGACCGAGGCCGAGGGACCAGAGCACGGTGTTCTCGTCGGCGATCACGGGCACGACATCGACGCTGTCGGCCGGCAGGGGACGCGCGAGCAGGCTCCAGGGATCGTCGGTCGCGGTCTGCGAGGAGGCGAAGCGGAAGCGTCCGCGCAGCTCCTCCGGGGCGACGCCGAGCAGCCGGGGGCGCGCGACCCGGTTGAGGTTGAGGCAGCTCGCGTCCTCGCCGCCGCCGACCCGCAGGGGCACGACCTGCACGCCGGCGAAGTCGGCGTCGACCGCGAGCTCGACCTCGCGGCCGGCCGCCTCGTTGAGGTCGTGCAGCACCGGGCGGGTGGTCTCGACCAGCAGGGCGAAGCCGCCGGTGCCGGACTGCTTCTCGCGCGGGTCGGGCACCGCGCGGCGGTTGGCGCCGACCGCGAAGACCAGGAAGACGCCGATGGCCAGGGTCACCCGCGTCACCGTGCGGCGACCGCCGGCGCGGGGGCTCGCGCGCAGGTCGGGCAAGCGCAGGCGGGTGCGCTGGCCCGGCGCCGCATCCGGCCAGCACAGGAGCGCGGTCAGCAGCAGGGCCCCCGCCCCGAAGAACAGGCCCGCGCCGCCGCTTCCGCTCGCTCCCAGCCCCGCCATGACCAGGGCCCCGGCCGCGGCGAGCCCGGCGAACAGCTTGCGGCGCCCGCCGCTCGCGGCCGTCAGGGGCAGGGTCGCGCGGCGGCGCAGCAGCTCCTGGGGGGACAGGCGCAGGGCCTTGCGCAGCACCCAGCGCATCGTGCCGAGGGCGACCAGGGCGGCGGCGACGGCGCCGATGGCCAGGGACAGGGGCCGCACGCTGAGGGCGAGGGCGTCGGTGCCGACGGCGCCCCGCCACACGCCGCGCAGGCCGCCGAGCACGAGCAGGGCGTAGCCGGCGCCGAGCAGGGCCCCGAGCAGGCTGCCGAGGAGGGCGAGGGCCGCGCCCTCGACGGTCAGCAGGCGGCGCAGGCGGCGGGCGGGGAAGCCGAGGGCGCCGAGGGTGCCGAGCTCGGCGAGGCGCTGCTCGACGCCGAAGGCGAACAGCAGGCCGACCAGGAACAGCGCCGACAGGATCAGGAAGAAGCTCAGGCCGCCGAACAGCTGCCCGAAGTCGGTGGTCGGATCGGCGGCCGTGAGCGCGGCCGCGCGCACGTCGCGCACCTCGAAGCCGAAGTCCCGGGCGGCCAGCTCGCGCCGCAGGCCGGCGCGCAGTTGCGCCTCGAGGCTGTCGGCGGAGCCGCGTAGGGGAAAGCGCAGCGCGGTGTGGGCGCCCCAGTCGTTCCGCCACAGCTCCTGGGCGCGCGCGAGGGAGACGTAGGCCTTGGGGGTCGCGCCGTGGTCCTCCCAGAACTTCTCGTCCTCCTCGCGGATCTTGCCGAGGTCGACCGGTAGGCCCGGATCCCAGTCGCTGCAAGTGTCCTTCCCGGTCAGCCCGGGCAGCTCCGGCGCGAGGGCGGGATCCCCGACCGTCACCGGGCAGGTGCCGGTCACTTCCATGCGCAGGGAGCGCTCCTCGAGCCGGCGCTCCGGCCCGACCGCGTAGTAGGAGAGCGCGACGCTGTCCCCCGGGGCGACCCCGAGCTGGCCGGCGAGCCAGTCGCTGGCGACCAGCCCGTCGCCGGGAGCGAGCGGCAGCGCCCCGTCGAGGCCGACGACGAAGGCGTACGGCACCGCGCGCTCCCCGGCGGCGAGCGCGTTGACCAGGTAGCCGAGCACCCCCTCGCAGCCGGGGGCCAGGCGCGGCCCGACGGCGGCGACGGCGGAGTCGAGGAAGACCCGGTCGCTGCGCAGCTCCAGCCACGGCCGCTCGGCGACCCGGCGCACGGAGAGGTCGACGTCCTCCGGCCGCCAGCGCGCCTCGAGCGCCTCCTCCAGGGCCGCCGTCCGCGCCCCCTCGGCGAGCAGCAGCAGGTTCGCGCGGCCCTCGCGCTCGAGAGCCGCGGCGAGCTCCTCCCGGGCGACGAAGGCGTTGAGCGGCGGGAGCTGCTCGGCCCGCAGGGAGAAGCGCCCGAGGGCGGCGTCCGGCACGAGCTCCCGCACCGTCAGCCGCAGGGCGGCGGTGCGCCCGGTCGCCGGCACCAGGCCGACCTCGCGGGTCAGGGCGCTCGGCCGCTCGAAGCGCAGCTGCAGGTCGTCCCCCGGACCGAGGCCGAGGCGCGCGGCGAGGCGCTCGCCGAGCAGCACCTCGCCGGGCCCGGGGGGCGCGACCGGCGGCGCCCCTTCCCGGCACAGGGCGAAGAACTCCGCCGTCACCCCGTAGACGTCGACCTGCCCCGCCCCTTCAGCCGGCACCCCCGGGGCGTACAACACCGCGGCGCTCGCCACGCCGGCGTCGGCGCCGAGCTCGTCGGCGAGGGCGGCGCGGAAGAAGCGCTCCCCGGCGCTGATCACGTGGCCGGTGCGGCCGAGGCGCAGCAAGGCGAGCCCGCGCAGGCTGTCGCGCACCGAGTCGCCGACCAGCAGCGCCCCGCTGAGGATCGCGGCGCACAGCACCACCCCCGCGAAGACCGCGAGGTGGGTGCGCCAGTAGAAGCGCAGCCCGCGGGAGACCAGCCGGCCGGTCTTCATCGCGGCGCGCCCCCGGGGTCGGCGATGTCGGGGTTGGAGGTGCTCTTCGGGTCCGGGGCGCGGGCCTCCAGGGGCGGGAAGGAGGAGTCGCGGCGCTCGTAGCCCGGCGCTTCCGACACTTCCCCCGCTTCTTCCCCGCGCAGCCCCCCCTCGAGCAGCCGCAGCTCGCGGTCCATCCGGGCGGCGACGTGGGGGGCGTGGGTGACGACGATCAGCGCGTTCTTTTCCTCCTCGTGCAGCGCGACCAGCAGCTCGACCAGGCCGTCGGCGCTGACCCGATCGAGGGCGCCGGTCGGCTCGTCGGCGAGCACGAGGTCGGGCCGCAGCACCAGCGCCCGGCACACCGCCACCCGCTGGCGCTCGCCGCCCGACAGCTCGCCGGGCCGGTGCTCGAGGCGGCCGCCCAGGCCGACCCGCTCGAGCAGCTTGCGGGCGCGCGCCTCGACCTCCTCCGGGACCGTGGAGGCGTGCGCGAGCGCGGGCACGAGCACGTTCTCGAGGGCGCTGAGCTGGGGCAGCAGGTGGTGCTCCTGGAAGACGAAGCCGAGCCGCTGGTTGCGGAAGCGGGCGCGGGCCTCGGCGTCGTCGACGGGCACCTCCCGGCCGCGGAAGCGCACGCGGCCGGCGCTCGGCTCCTCGAGCAGGCCGGCGATGGTCAGCAGCGTGCTCTTCCCGCAGCCCGACGGCCCGGTGATCGCGACGCTCTCCCCCGCCCGCAGCACGAGGTCGACCCCGCGCAGCACCTCGAGCCGCCCGCGCCCGCTGGCGAAGCTCTTCGTCACCCCCTCGAGGGCGAGCACCGGGGCGTCGTCGCCCGCATCCGGAAGTTCCCCGACCATCGTCAACACCTCCGCCATCGACCGCGCGAACGCCTCCGGCGCGTGCCGCGCCAGCACCGCCTCGCGCCCGGCCGCGCCGAGGGCCCGCGCGCGCTCGGGGTCGGAGAGCAGCGCGGCGAGCGCTGCCTCCGGACCCTCCTCCGGATCGTACACCAGCCCGCCGCCGGTCGCCTCGACCAGCTCGGGGAAGGCTCCGTGGCGGGGCTGCACGACCGGCACCCCGGCCGCGAGGGCCTCGATCACATAGAGCCCGAAGGCCTCGCCGTACAGCGCCGGCACCGACAGCACGCTCAGCGAGCGCAGGAACTCCGCCTTCTCGGCCCGCGAGATGTTCGGCAGGAGCTCCGCCCGCCCGGCCAGCCCCGCCGCCGCGAGCTTGGCCTGCTGGGCGGCGACGAAGGGCAGGTCCTCGGCGATCTGCGCCCCCGCCACCCGCAGCCGCAGCCCCTCGAAGCGGGGCGCCAGGGCGCAGAAGGCGTCGACCAGCGTGTCGAGGCCCTTGTCCGCGCACATCCGCGACAGGAAGCCGATGGTCGGCGCCGACGGCGCGGCCGGCGTCAGGTCGTCGAGCTCGACCCCGTTCGGGACGACGTGCAGGCGCTCCTCCGCCAGGGCCAGGCGCTCGCCCATCAGCCCGGCGTAGTAGCGGCTCGGCGCGATGACCGCCGCCGCCTGGCGGGCGCGCTCGCGCACCAGCTGCCAGGCCTGCGCGCGGTAGGGCTCGACCAGCCCGTCGAGGAAGCCGTGCTCGCCCTGCAGGGAGACGATCGCCCGGGCCCCGGGCGGCACCGCGTCGAGCAGGCCGAGCAGCATCGAGTTCGAGATGCTGACGACGTCGGGCTGGAGGTCGTGCAGCCACTCGCGCAGGCGGGTCAGCTCCTTGTGCTGATGCCCCTCGCGGCCGCGCAGCATCGACACGGTCAGGGCCCCGACCGACCCGGCGTCGGCCATGCCGGAGCGGCGCGCCGCCCAGCGCAGCAGGCCGGGGCGGTCGAGCAGGGCGTCGAGCCAGCGGGGGGTATGGCGGAACAGCCCGCTCTTCTCCTGCAGGTAGACGTTGATGCCGCCGAAGAACAGGGGCGCCTGCTCGGTCTCCCGCTCGCTGTCGAGCACCAGCGGCAGGTACAGGGGGACGAGCAGCACCTCGTGGCCGTGGGCGCGCAGCCCCCGGACCAGGGCGTGGTCGCGCAGGCAGGAGCCGCAGTGGTAGCTGCCCGTGCCGGGGGTCAGCTGGGCGATGCGCATCAGGCGACGCCGTCAGGCAGCCAGTGGCGGGGACCGGTCAGCTCGCCGAGGGCGGACCACAGGGCGGCGAAGTCGCGCTCGACGTTGCCGACCAGGCAGTCGGTCAGGTCGGGGCGCACGTCGGGGAAGCGGCGCAGCAGCTCGCCGAAGCTGAAGTTCGGGTCGTAGAAGGCGTAGACCAGGCGGCGCAGGGTCTCGACCATCGTCGACACCTTCTCGCCGTAGTCGGCGAAGGCCGGGAGCGAGACGTCGCCCTCCCGCAGGGCCTTGTCGATCGCGTCCGCGCACAGCGCGCCGCCACGCAGAGCGAGGTAGATGCCGGTCGAGAACACCGGGTCGATGAACGAGAAGGCGTCGCCGACCAGGACCAGCCCGTCGCAGCCGTAGCGCTTGCTGCTGTAGGAGTAGTTGCCGGTCGCGCGGAAGGGCTCGACCGCCTCGCCGGGCGCGAGATACTCGGCGATCCAGGGGTTGAAGGCGACCTCGCGGGCGAAGATCTTCTCGAGGTCGCGGTGCTCGCGGTACAGGTAGTCGCGGCGGGCGACCACGCCGACCGAGGTGAGGTCGTCGGGCTGGGGGATGTACCAGAACCAGCCCTTGTCGGGCAGATAGGCGATGGTCGTCGCCCCCTCGTCGAGGCCGGGGTCGCGCTTGGCGCCGCGGATGTACGTCCACAGGGCGATGCGGTCGAGGTCCTGGTTGGGCTCGTGCCAGCCGAACTGGCGGACGGCGACGGCGGTGCGCCCGCTCGCGTCGATCACGACCTTGGCGCGCTGGCTGCGCACCTGCTCGTCCCCGTTCTTCATCGACACGCCGACCACCCGCCCGTCCTCGACATCGAGGCCGGTCACGCGGGTGCCGGTCACGACGTGGACGCCCTTGGCGCGGGCGTTGTCGAGCAGCATGCGGTCGAACTCGGCGCGCACGACCTGCCAGGTCTGGGCGGACTCGTCGTCGAGGTGCTGGGTGAAGTAGAACGGGCCCGCGACCTGCCCCTCGGGGCTGACGAACTGCACGCTGTACTTCTTGACGAAGCGCGAGCTCGCCAGCGCGGGCAACAGCCCGAGCCGGTCGAGGGTGCCGTAGCAGCCGGGCAGCAGCGACTCGCCGATGTGGTAGCGGGGGAAGCGGCCGCGCTCGGCGAGGAACACGCGGTGACCCGCCTCGGCCAGGAGGGTCGCGACCGTCGAACCGGCCGGCCCCCCACCGATCACGATCGCGTCCCAGTCTCCATTCGTTTCAGCCATGGGGGCCCTCACACATAGGGTGCGTTGCGGTGCCGGTCGAGGAAGAAGCGATGCAGGAGGAAGTCGACCTGCAGCAGGCCCTCCCGCGCGAGCTCCACGCTCTCCTCCCGGACGGCGAGCAGCCCCTCCTCCGCCAGCGCAGAGAGCTGCGCGGCGAAGCGCTCGCGGATGTCGACGCCGAAGCGTTCGCGGAAACGAGCGACCTCGACCCTTCCGAGCTTGAGCTGCAGCACGAACTCGCGCAGCAGCCGTTCTTCATCGGTCAAACGCAGGCCGCGCGCCAGCGGCAGGCGGCCGTCGGCGATCGCGGAGCCGTACGCGCGCACGTCCCGGTGGTTCTGGAAGTGGTGCCCGGAGACGTGCGAGAAGGAGGCGACGCCGAGGGCGTACAGGTCGGCCCCGGTCCACAGGGCGTCGCGGTACAGGAAGCGCGTCGGCGTGTCGCTCTCCTTGATCGCGGTGTAGGCGCTGCCGATCCGGTAGCCGGCGGCCTCGAGCCGGTCGAAGGCCTCGCCGACCCAGCGGCGCTTGGTCGGCCAGTCGGCGACCGGCGCGGTCAGCGCACCGCTGTCGCGCATGTTGCGGAAGATCGTCGTGTTGAACGGGATCTCCATCTGGTAGATCGTCACGCTGTCCGGCGCGAGCTCGAGCGTGCGCTCGACCGAGTGTTTCCAGCGCTCGTCCGTCTCCCCGAGCATGCCCGCGATCAGGTCGATGTTGATCTGGGGGAAGCCGAGCCGCGCGGCGATCGCGTAGGCCTTGTCGATGTCCTTGACGTTGTGGGCGCGGTTGTTCTGCGCGAGGATCTCGCCGTCGAAGCTCTCGACCCCGAGGCTGAGGCGCGTGACGCCGGATTCCTGCAGGAAGGCGAGCTTCTTCTCGGACAGGGTGCCCGGCTCGCACTCGAAGGTGACCTCTTCGACGTCGTCCCAGGGGAAGATCTCCTGCAGCCCGCTGAACAGGTACTCGAGCTGGGAGCGCGACAGGTAGCTCGGCGTGCCGCCCCCGAAGTAGACGAAGGTCGGCTTGCGCCCGCGCAGCGCCGCCCGCTCGGCGGCGAGCCGGGCCTCGCTGAGCATCGTGTCGAGGTAGTCCTTGATCTCCGAGGAGCTCTTCCCGGTGTAGACCTTGAAGTAGCAGAAGTGGCAGCGCTTGCGGCAGAACGGGATGTGGGCGTAGATGCCGAGCGGCGCGCCGGGCGCCGGGGGCGCGTCGAGGGCGGCCTCGACCAGGGACACGCTCGCCTCATCCCAGAAGGAGAACGGCGGGTAGTTCGCGACGAAGTAGTTGCCGCCGGTCGTCTTTTCGGCGGTCGTCGCGGGCGTTTCGTTGTCAGTCGTCACCGTCTTCTCCTGCGTGTGTATCGAACGCGAACAGGCGCCCGGCTTCGCTGCCGATCACCACGACATCGCCGGCGTGGGCCGGGCTGGCGAGCAGCGGCGCGCCGAGGTCGAGCGACCAGAGCTCCGCGCCGTCGGCCAGGCCCAGCGCGTAGAGCCGCCCGTCCAGGGAGGCGCACAGCACCTTGTCTCCACAGACCAGCGGCCCGCTCTCGACCCGGGCTCCTGTCTTGAAACGCCAGACCGCCTCGCCATCGTTCCGACGAACGCCGTGCACCCGACGATCCCCCCCTCCGAACACGACCAGGCTGTCGCCGACCGCGGCCGGGCTGAGGTAGGGGAAGTTCCGATGTCTGTACGTCCAGGCGATCGCCACGGAGGCGAGGTCGACCGCGAAGAACGCGTTGTCGTACTGTCCTACGTAGGCGACCCCCTCACTGATAGCCATCGGTGCGCCGACGTAGGCGCCGAGGTCGATGGTGCCGAGCTCCTGCCCGGATGTGTCGATGATGTAGACAAATCCGTCACACCCTCCGAACACGATCCTATCATCCCAGACGGTCGGAGGGGCATTCAAATGGCTCTGGGTCTCGAAAGTCCAGAGCGAGGTGCCCGTCTGGACCTCGAGGCAGTGCAGCAGATTGTCGTAGGAGGGAACCAGCACGCGGTCCGCTCCGAGCGCCGTCGCGCCGCCGGTGATCTTCGCGTCGGTCTCGGCCTTCCAGCGCACCTCGCCGCTCGCCGCCTCGAAGGCGTAGACCAGCCCGTCGGTCGCGCCGACGATCACCAGCCCGCCGAGCAGGACCGGCGGCGCCTCGACGGCCCCGCCCGTCGTGTATTCCCAGACCAGCGTCCCGTCTTCCCTGTCCAGCGCGAGCACGCGCCCGTCGTCGCAGCCGACGAACACCCGCGCGCTGTCGATCACCGCCGAGGAGCGGATTCCGCGCCCCGCGTCGTAGCTCCAGCGCTCGCGCGGCGCCTCGTCGGGCAGGGAGCCGCCCCGCCCGGTCTGGGAGGCGTCGCCGCGGTAGCTGGTCCAGCTTCCCCGCAGCTCCGGGGTCGGGACCGGTGTCGGGGGCGGTGGGGACACGGGCGGCGGGCCGGACCACCAGCCGATCGCCACCGCGCCCGCGAGCAGCGCGGCGGCGCCGATCCACAGCCACAGGGATCGCCACGCCATACAGGGGCCTCACGGGTTGTGCGGGTCGAGGCACGGGCGGGTGGTCGGGGCAGGACGCGCGGCCCGGACGTCGCCATCGGTGCCTGGAGTTCGTCGCCGCGGCGCTCGAGGGGGTCGAAGCCCGGCGCCGGCCCGCCCATTGTAGCCGTCCGGGCACGGCTCGGCCAGACGCAGCCGCGGCGGGTTTCCCATCCGGGGGATCCTGCACGCAGGCCTGCGAGGTCGTGCGAGCGGATTCCACAGAGAAGGCCGGCCCAGGAGCGCCGTCGTCGCGAGCGTGTGCAGCGAGCAACCGCCCGCCCGGTGGCGGTTCCAGCCTGTGCGGGGGGGAGGCCCGACGGCGCCTCGTACATCCACGGGTTTCTTGCTAGGATCTGCCTACTGCTCTATTCCACCCTGCAGCCCCTCTGCGGAGGCGACCCTATGCTGACCGTCAACAATGGTCTGCGCGAGCTGTACATCCTCGACGCGTTCCAGACTTTGCAGAAACCCTACACCGCCGTCGCCGAGGAGGTCGACTTCCGCAGGAACCGTCCTCCGGGGCTGACGGGCCAGACCCTGGATGATTGGTGCTGGGAACAGACCTTCGACTTCCTGCTGCCCTTCATGTGCCGGGGCTTCCCGGGCTACGACGGCATGAGACGTCTCCTGGCGCACGAGGTCTCCGATGACGTTGTCGATTACGACCATCTCGGCGACCTCGACCGCGCGATCGCCGTCGAGCTGACCAACGCGGTGGTCGACGGCGACTACAAGCTGTACGCGACCGCGAATTTCCTCGACGCCGCCCTGTTCAAGAAGCGCTCGTCGGTGTCCGGTCGCCGGAACAAGATCACGGCCATCGACACCCTCCTCGGCAGCCTCGACGCCCCGCGCAGCAACAAACACGACTACCGGCTCGGAGACCTCCCCCCGATCATCGCTGCCTGCGACACCTACCTGGCAGACAGCGGCCGCTCGTCCAGCGGGCGTCGGCCCGCGGTGCAGGAGCTGCGGCGGGCGGCGATCATCGAGCTGTGCTTCTCGAAGGTCTCGGTCGGCGACTACGACGAGCTCGCGGACTACATCCGCGCCGATCCCCTCTTGAAGAATGCGCGCAGCCGGCTCGGTTTCACCCTCTTCGGCTACGGTGCCTACTACGGGGCGACCGACCAGATCGAAGCGATGCTGCGGGACGAGCTCGACCACAACGCCGTGCAGCCCTGGGGATGGACCCCGATCGACATCACGCGCTGCCGCAACACGCGCAAAGCCGAGTTCGTCCTCGAAGGGCTGACCAACATCATGTCCTCGACGGGCAACGTCGACGCCGAAAGCACCGTCGAGGCGTTGCTGCAGGCCACCGCGGGCTACTTGCGGCACGGGACCCGGAGCCTGCGACAGGCGTTCGAGACGCTGTACGCGAACGACCTGTTCAAGCCCATCCTCGACCTGGCGGCCGCCGACGCGCGCGGCTTTCGGCGGCAGGGCCACTGGAAGCTGCGCCTGTACTTCGACAACTTTCCGACGACGGGCCGTTGCCGCTCGGGCATGGGCGGTGCCGGTGCCTACGAGTCACGCAACAACTCCCTCGTCTTCTGCGGCAAGGCGATCGGCCAGCCCCTCGACATGGTCGCCTACCTGCTCGAGGAGCCGGAAGAGGACCGCGTCATGCTCCAGAGGTCGATGGAAGGCACGCTGATCCACGAGCTGACCCACTTCGCGGCCAACAGGGCCTTCGGCAACACCGCGGTGCCCTACCCGGACTCGGTGCCGACCGAGCTGACGCCGGGCGTGCTGTCGTCTCTCAGCGAGGTACGCAACGCGATCTCCTACTTCCAGGCCTACATCGACGACTACAAGCTCAAACGGAACCGCGAGGTCATCACCGAGATGCGCTCAGCGACCAGCCACACCGACCAGTGCGGCATCCGCCTGGACGACACCGGCCGGGTGGAGGAGCTTCTGTACCTGACGCTCTTCGGGCACGTCTTCTCCTACCACGGCAAAGGCCAGATCACGGTCTACGTGCACGAAGATCCCTTCTGGACCGAGCGCAGGCACCCGCCCAGCTTCAGCATCGCCATCGCCCAGGAGATCGTCTCGCACATCTCCCAGGGGATCCAGACCCTGGGACTCAGGGCGGTGCAGCGCATGGTGCCGAGCTCGCTCGACTGGTACCGGGACGTCATGCTGCCGGCTTTCCGGGCGCACACCAAGATCCACGGGCTCGGCGACATCATGTCCGAGCTGGCGTCGGAGCAGGGCCCCTCGCAGGAGTCGAGCGAACCGGAGTCGACCGAACCGCGGTCGGTGCGCTCGGTCCTCGGGCTCAAGGGCCGCCGTGCGCCCCCGTCCAGCACCGTTCGCCCCCGCGGCTTCTTCTGAGCCCGTTGGATTCACCCGGCTGAGAGCCACGTCGGAAGCAAGGCAGGAGGATCTGCTCTCTCCAGCGCAGCCACTCCGCAGGTCGGGGCAGCACAAGGTCGTCCAGGGCGAAGGCAGGCACCCACCCCTGCAAGTCTCGCGAGCGAGGTTTCGGGCCACGCTTCTTGGTCTCGGTGCGGTTGAAGTTCGCGCAGAGGAAGCGGTCGTGCAGGATCGCGCCCGCGCGTCGACGCCTCCCGGTCGGAGCGAGGCGAAGGGAGCGGGAACCGACGCCGAGTGCTACAATGGAGACGTCCCCTGACGAGAAACCCGTGGACTCGATCTGGCACACCACCTGCTCCGCCCTGCGCGCCGGCGACGAGCCGAGCTGGCAGGACGCGTGGGGTTACCGGCAGCCGCTGCTGCTGCTGATCGCCTCGCGCTACCGCTGGGTCTCCGAGAGCGACCGGGAAGATCTCGTCGAGGACATCCTGCTCGACGTCAAGAAGCACCTGTTCAAGCGCTATCTGCCCGACCGCGGGAAGTTCCGCGCCTACCTGTGCGGGGTGGTGCGCAACCGCGTCCTCGCCCTGCACCGCGCCCGCCGCGCCCTGCCCCTCGAGGCGGTCCCCGAGCCCGAAGAGCTGCCGGCCGACGAGGCGCTGGCGATCGACCTGGTCGCCGAGGTGCTCGGGGCGGCGCGGGAGTGGTGCGAGCAGAAGCGCGTCGAGCGCCCCGAGCATGTCGCGGTGCTCGCCGACCGGCTGCTCGGCAAGAAGACCCTGAAAGAGATCGCGAGCGCCCACGGCATGCCGATCAGCAGCGCCCACGCGGTCGTCAGCGCCGCCCGCCAGGAGATCGTCGCCCGGCTGCTCGAGCACACCTTCCCCGCCCGCCGCGAAGGCCTGGCCGGCCTCGACTGGAAGGCGCTCGCCGAGCGCGCGTTGCGTGCCCTGGCGCGGCCGCGGCGCCAGCGCGAGGAGGTCGCGCGCGTCGCCCATCCGGCCACCCGCCGCGACCTCGAGACCTGGCTCGAGACGATGCGCGGCGCGATCGCCCGCCTGCCCGGCCGGACGAGCGCCGCCGGCAAGGACCTCTGCGAGGGGCTCGAGGCGATCCTGTTCGAGGTCGTGCCCGCGGCGTAGAGGGAACTTCCACCGCTGCGCCCGCGTTTCGCACGCAGGGGTGGCGAGCGACCGCCCTTGGATTCCTCCCCCGAACCTGGCACCATAGGAGCGGGGAACGGAGGATCGCGATGCCAGCGCTCGAATGCCCCGACAAAGTGGCGGGCGGCTCCAGCCACGGAATGGACACCGGCTTCTTCGTCGAGAGCCGGCACCGGATCGAGCTGTTCGGTCTCGGCATGGCCGCGCTGTCGGCCGTGGTCTTCGGCACCACCCTGCTGTTCTTCGATCTCCTCGGCTGGGAGGCGCCGCCGAACCTGTTCTCCGCGCGCGTCTCCCAGCTCTCCGTGGTCGCGCTCTCGCTCGGCCTGTACGGCCTGACGAAGAGCGCGATGTGCCCGCGCCGCATCCTCTCCCTCACGCGCGTCTACCAGCTCCTCGGCGCGGTGATGATCAGCTACACGGCCTACGCCAACGACGTGATGCTGCAGCCGGCGATGCACAGCATCTCCTGGCTCGCGTTGTGGATCCTGCTGATCCCGATCGTCGCGCCGGCCTGCCCACTGAAGAACCTGATCAGCGCGCTCCTCTGCGCGACGGTGCCGGTCGCGATGTTCACGGGCTGGATGGCCTGGCACGGCCACGCCTGGCCGCCGACCGCGACGCTGGTCAGCACCTTCCTGCCGAACTACATCGTCGCCGCGCTGACGCTGCTCCCGGTGATGATCATCCTGCGCATCAGCCGGATGCGGGGCCGGGCCGAGAAGCAGGCCAAGGCCCTCGGCAGCTACCAGCTGGTCGAGAAGCTCGGCGCCGGCGGCATGGGCGAGGTGTGGCGGGCCGAGCACCGCATGCTCGCGCGGCCCGCGGCGGTCAAGGTGATCAAGCCGAGCCTGCTCGACGCCGGCGGCGACGGCACCGCCGAAGAGTCGCTCCAGCGCTTCGAGCGCGAGGCGCGCGCGACCGCGCAGCTCAGCTCGCCGCATACGGTCGGGCTGTACGACTTCGGGATCACCGCCGAGGGCAGCTTCTACTACGTGATGGAGCTCCTGCAGGGGGTCGACCTCGAGTCGCTGGTGATGCGCCACGGGGCGCTGCCGCCAGGGCGGGTGATCCACGTCCTGCGCCAGGCCTGCGCCTCCCTGGCCGAGGCCCACGCGGCGGGCATGGTCCACCGCGACATCAAGCCGGCGAACATGTTCGTGTGCCGGGTCGGCATGGTCGACGACTTCCTCAAGATCCTCGACTTCGGCCTGGTCGCCTGTGACAAGCGCAAGCGGCCCGACGACACCGACGCGCGCCTGACCCAGCGCGGGATCGTGGTCGGCACCCCGGCCTACATGGCGCCCGAGCAGGCCGACGGCTACCAGCCCGTCGACCACCGGGCGGACATCTACGCCCTCGGCTGCGTCGCCTACTTCCTGTTGACCGGCAGGCTGGTCTTCGAGCAGAAGAGCTCCTTCCACATGATGGTCGACCACATGAAGACCGAGCCGGTGCCCCCGTCGGACAAGGCCGGGACCGAGATCCCCGCCGACCTCGAGCAGCTCGTGCTCAGCTGCCTGGCCAAAGACCCCGCCGACCGTCCCCAGAGCGCCCTCGAGCTCGACGAACGGCTCGCGGACTGCCAGCTCTCCAGCCCCTGGCGGAGCGAGCAGTCGCGGCGCTGGTGGAAGCAGCACCGCCCGCTGCCCGAGCCGGTCGCCGAGGACACGCGCGCGACGATGCCATCCCCCGTGCTGTTGACCGCGCGCTGATGCACGCGAGGCCCCGGTGAGCCCGCGTCCGACGGGCAGCCTGCTCGGCCTGCTCGCGCTCGCCGCCCTGCCGCTGTGCTGCGGGCTGCCGGGGGCCTTCCTGCAGGACGACCGCAACGTGGTGCTCGACCCCGGCCTGGCCGAGGCGGGCCCCCGGGAGCTGTGCGTCGACTACTGGCGCGCCGGCTCCGGACCCTGGCAGCTCGGCCTGTACCGGCCCCTCAGCCTGGCGAGCTTCGCGGTGCTCCGGCGGCTCGGGGCGGGGCCGGGCATCCAGCGCGCGCTGAACATCCTCATCCACGTCGCCAACACCCTGCTGCTCTTCCTGCTGCTGCGGCGCTTCGCGGGGGATCGGCCCGGGGCCTCCCGCGGCGCCTGGTGGGGGGCGGCCTTCTTCGCCTGCCACGCGGCCCTCGCCGACGCCCAGATCGTGCTGGTCGGGCGCGCCGACGGCCTCGCCACCCTCGGCGTGCTCGCCGCCGCCCTCGCCTTCCTGCAGCGGCGCTGGCTGCTGATGATCGCCGCCGCGGCGCTCGCGGCCCTGGCCAAGGAGACCGGCTTCTTCGCCGCGCCGATGCTCGCCGTCCTCGCCCTCGCCCCGGCGGCGCGCCGGGATCTGCCCTGGAAGCGGCTGATCGCACCGTTCGCGGGCCTGGCCCTCGGGCTCGGGGCGGTCCTCGCCCTGCGCGCCGCGGTCGTCGGCGGCGTCGCCACCCCGCGCGCCTTCACGCCCCTGGCCGGGACGAGCCTGCTCGAGCGGCTGCCGGTGGTGCTGCGGGCGGGCACGGCCTACGTCGAGCTGCTGCTCGCGCCGGTCTTCCCCTCCTTCGACTACGCCTACCTCGCCTTCGGCGGCTGGGACTGGCGCTGTCTGCCCGGGCTGTGCGCCGGCCTCGGCCTGCTCGGTCTGGCGGTCGTACGCCTGCGCCGCGAGCCCTGGGCCGCCTGGGCGCTGCTCGCCCTGTTCCCGGTCTCGAACCTGATCCCGATCGGCGCGATCGCAGCCCCCCGCTTCCTGCTGCTGCCGGCCGTCGGTCTCGCCGGCCTGCTGGCGGGCGCGACCCGGCGTCTGCCGCGGAGCGCCCGCGTCGGGCTCGGCGTCGGGCTCCTGACCCTGGCCGGCCTGACCGCGCTGCGGGCGGCGGAGGCGCGCCACCCGGTCGCCTTCTACGCCCGCATGCACGCGCGCTTCCCCGCCGCCGAGAAGCCGCTCAGCCTGTACCTCGCGGCCCTCGAGCGCCAGGGCCGCGGGGCGGAGGCCATCGAGCGCGGCCGCGCGGCCCTGGCCGCCCGCTTCCAGTACGCTCCGGCGATCACCCTGGCGCGGATCCTGCACGCCGAGGGCGAGGTCGCCGCGGCCGCCCCGCTGCTCGAGAGCGCGGTGCGCGCGCGTCCGGAAGCGAGCTGGTGGGTCTGGCCCCGGCTGCTCGGCTACTGGCGCGAGCTCGGCGCGGTCGAGCGCCTCCTGCCGCTCTACGCCGAGGCGCTCGAGGCGGGCCATACAGAGGTGTTCGCCCCCCCGGACCTGGTCATCGCCGCCCGGCACGCCCCGCCGCTGGCCGGCCCCATCCTCGGCGCGCTGCGTGCCCGCGGCGTGCCCCTGGGAGCGGCCGGGGAAGAGGCCGCCCACGGCCTGGGGGGACCCTGAATGGAGTCGCGCACCCTCGGCCGCAGCGGCCTCGACGTCGGCAGCCTCGGCATGGGCTGCTGGGCGATCGGCGGCCCGTTCCGCGACGGCGACGGCTGGATGGGCTACGGGCCGGTCGCCGACGCCACCTCCCGCGCGACCCTGCGCCGCGCCCTCGAGCTCGGCATCCGCCTGTTCGATGTCTCCGACGTGTACGGCTGCGGCCACGCCGAACGCCTGCTCGGCGAGGTGGTCGGCGACCGCGAGGGCGTCGTGGTCGCGAGCAAGTTCGGCTACACCTTCGACGAGGAGTCCCGCACCGTCACCGGCCGCATCACCCGCCCGGAGCAGGTGCGCGCGGCCTGTGAGGCGAGCCTCCAGCGCCTGCGGCGCGAGCGCATCGACCTCTACCAGCTGCACCTCTACGACCTCGAGCCCACCCGCGCCCTCGACCTGCGCGCCGCCCTCGAGGACCTCGTCGACGCCGGCAAGATCGGCTGGTACGCCTGGTGCACCGAGGACCTCGCCCGCCTGGAGCCGTGGCTGGACGGAGCGCGGCGCTGCACCGCCGTGCCCCAGCAGCTGCACCTGTTCCGCCGCGACCCCGCGCTGCTCGCCTGGTGCGAGCGCCTCGACCTCGCCTGCCTGGCCCGCCGACCCCTCGGCATGGGGCTCCTGACCGGCAAGCACCGCCCCGACCACCACTTCCCGCCCGAGGACATGCGCCGGCGCTTCGGCTGGAACCTGCGCGACGGCCGCCAGGCCGAGACCCTGCGCCGCCTGCGCGCCCTCGCCCCGGCGCTCTGCAGCGACGGCCGCAGCCTGGCCCAGGCGGCGCTCGGCTGGATCTGGGCGCAGAGCCCGCTGGCGATCCCCATCCCCGGCTGCAAGACCCCCGCCCAGCTCGAGGAGAACGCCGCGGCCCGTGATTTCGGGCCGCTGCCGGAGGAAGTCCTCGCAGCGGTGGAGGTTGCGAAAGAAGGCTAAAAAAAACTTAATTTACATGGCAAATATCTAGTGAATCACCGATAGTATTAACCAGCGAAGCCACTTCCCCCCACTGCCTGGTTTCTTCCCCACTCCTGCCCGTCTCTTCTTCAGCCCGGTCAACAATCTTGACCGGGTCTCGCATTTGTTGGGTGGGGATGCTGATAGCGGAGCAAGTGTCAGCGAGGCCACGCCTCCGAGGCACGAGGAGGTCGCGGCCGCTGCGGCCGAACACCTTCCCGCGAGGAACGAGCGGGGGAGGTGGAGGACTGCATTTGTTGGGTGTGCTGATAGCGGAGCAAGCCTCAGCGAGGCCACGCCTCCGAGGAACGAGGAGGTCGCGGCCGCTGCGGCCGAACACCTTCCCGCGAGGAACGAGCGGGGGAGGTGGAGGACTGCATTTGTTGGGTGTGCTGATAGCGGAGCAAGCCTCAGCGAGGCCACGCCTCCGAGGAACGAGGAGGTCGCGGCCGCTGCGGCCGAACACCTTCCCGCGAGGAACGAGCGGGGGAGGTGGAGGACTGCATTTGTTGGGTGTGCTGATAGCGGAGCAAGCCTCAGCGAGGCCACGCCTCCGAGGAA
>JAUIEM010000050.1 GCA_030428695.1 bacterium | reverse complement strand
CCAAGGCCTCGGTGCTCGAACCCCTCCAGCGCTGGTTCGACGAGCACCAGGCCGAGTGCTCCCTCGACGTGACCCTGCAGTTCGCCGACGGCCACGGCGAGCTCGACCACGACCTGATCGTCGTCGACAAGGCCAGCGACGACGCCCTCGACCGCTCGACCGAGGCGGCCCTCGAGGGCGCCCTGGCCCGCGAGCGGGCGGTGCTCGCCAAGCTGACGCCGGCGCAGAAGCTCCGCAACTTCATGGTCGGGGCGTCGAGCTCGCTGGTGTTCGGGATCATCGACAACGGGGTGATGTTCCTCGGCGGGGAGATCATCGACGAGAAGATCCGCTCCGTCGGCTTCGACTCGATGACCGCCGCGGGTCTGGGGAACACGATGAGCGACATGGTCGGCGTCGCCTGCGGCGGGCTGGTCTTCCGGCTCCTGCAGAAGACCCTGGGGGTCAAGGGCGACGGCACGATGCGCCAGCAGCTCGTCGGCATCACGGTCGGCTGCCTGATCCCGGTCGGGATCAAGATGCTGACGCTGCTCTGAGCGTTCCTACTCCGCTTCTGCCTCGACCCAGCTCCAGACCGCCGCGCGCAGCGAGTCCGGCGTCGCGGTGAAGATGACCAGCTCGTCGTGCAGGCTGCTCGATGGCAGGGGGAAGACGACCGCGCGCTTCCCGTCCCGCTCGACCACCTCCACCTCCCGCGGCGGGCAGTACAGGGTCTGGAAGCCGCCGGCGATCGAGTCCTGCCCCTGCGCGGGGACGAGCGCGTACAAGAGCGCCTGGTCGTCGCCCGCCGGGTCCTGGGCCAGGCCGCGCTGGCCGATCAGCAGCCGCCGGTCGGTGACCTGCACCCGGCACCAGGGATGGAGCGTGACACCGTTGCCGTAGCGCCGCACATCGAGCTCCCGCTCCTCGTACAGCAGGCGCTCGCCGGGCAGGCGCTCGAGGCTGGCGAAGGTCGTGCCGCCGAGGATCAGGCGGAAGGCGAGGTAGCACGTCCCGAGGAACAATCCGATCATCACGATCTTGAGCAGCAGCCCGCGGCCCTTCGCCATCGTTTCTCCCCCTCAGGGCCCGCCGTCGTTCTCGAACCAGTAGCGCAGCTCCCAGCGCGCCCGCTCGGCGCGCCGCACGTCAGGCCCGGTCGAGAAGCCGGGCAGCGGCACGTCGAGCACCTCCTCCCCCTCGTGCAGCAGCGCGTCTCCGCTGGCGAGGTAGACATCGGTGCCGGGCGGATGCAGCAGCGCGACCCGCACCGGCCGGGTGCCGCTCAGGCCGTAGGGGGCGAGCCGCCAGTCGAGCGCCAGCGCCCCGTCGAGGCTCTCGCCGAAGACGCTGGTCCGCCCCTCGAAGCGGCCGACGGCGAGGGTGTCCGCGCCGGAGCGCACGACGACCGGTCCGGCCTCCGGGTCGAAGCGCGGCCACTCCGCGACCAGCGGCACGCGGCGCACGACGACGCCGGCCGACTCGACGACGGCCCGCCCCGTCAGGCTGCGCGGGGCGGCGCAGCTCGCGAGCAGGAGGGCGAACAGGCTGACGGGGAGCAGGCGCAGAGCGTACATGGGCGATTCCGGTGGCGTTTCCGATGGCTGCGATCTCGAGCGCATGCACTATAGCCGATCGCCGCTCAGTACTTCCCGCCATCCTCGAGCGGCTGTGGCGCGACGCCGACCAGCGGACGGGCGGGGCGCACGCAGCGGAAGCCGATCGCGGCGGAGCGGGTGTCCGGCGGGAAGCCGAAGCGCCGCGAGCTGCGGCAGTCCGCGGCGTTGTCGGCGTAGGACCCGCCGCGGGTGAAGACCTCGCCGAGGCCGAGGCCGAGGTCGTCAGCCTGGCACCACTCGGCGGCGTTGCCGTGGATGTCGTAGAGGCCGAAGCCGTTGGCCGGGAACAGGCTGATCGTGCTGATCTCGGAGGCGGCGAAGCAGGCCTGGCCCGAGAGCGCCGCGCCGGTGGACCAGGGCGTGCGGGTGCCGGCCCGGCAGGCGTACTCCCACTCGTCCTCGGTCGGCAGGCGGTAGCCCGGTCCGTCGGGGTCGGGGATCTCGACCCAGGCGTTGAGGATGCTCCCCTGCGGCGAGGTCTCGAAGGGCGCGAGCTCGTAGTACAGCGGCAGGCCCTCGTTCAAGGAGAGCTGGTTGCAGATCGCGAGGGCGTCGAAGTAGGTGATGCCGGTCAGCGGGACGTGGGGGAAGCCGTCCGCGGCCTGCCCGTAGATGGTGAAGGCCATCCCGCGGCTCAGCTCGGTCGCGAGCATCCACAAGGGCTCCTCGAGGACGAACGGGCGCAGGGTCTCGTCGACCCGCCGCCCGGGATCGTCCGCGCTCGCGCCGAGGTACTGGCGGCCCGCGGGGATGCGGACGAAGGTCAGGCCGCCCGGGCTGTCCCAGGTCAGCGTCTGGCCGTCGCGGCGGAGGTCGGCCTGCAGCGGCGCCGGCGTCCACCAGTAGGCGCGGCCGTCGGGGTCGTGCAGCGGCAGGGGCGGCTGGGTCAGCTCTTCGTAGAGGGCCTGGAGCTCGGTCTGGAACTGGTAGCCGACCAGGCCGAGCACGAGCAGCAGACCGACCAGGCAACAGCCGCAGTTGCGCTTCCCCGCCGGCGCCTCCGCGGCCGCAGCCGGCGTCGGCGCCGGCGCGGCAGGGGCCTTCCGGGGCGGTGGCGCGCTCCGCGGCGGAGGAGCGTTCCGCGGCGGAGGAGGCGGAGGCGGAGGTGGGGACGTCTGCCTCGCTGATTCCTGCGGAGGAGGCGGCGGCGGCGCTTCCCCCACGCCCCCGACATGCTCACGTCGGAACGCGGCCTGCACGCGCGGCGGAGGCGCGGGCTCGCGCGTGGCCGGCGGCGGAGGAGCGGGAGGAGGAGCGGGCTCGCGCGTCACCGGCCGCGGAGGCGCGGGGGGCGGAGGCGCCTTCGGCAGGCGCGCGCTGTCGAACAGCTCTCCGAGCCCTTGCGGGAGAGGCGGACCGCCCGTCGCGGGCGCCGCGAGCAGGCCGCGGGCGAGCGCCTCGCCGTCGGGGAAGCGGTCCTCCGGGCGCTTGGCGAGCAGGCGCAGGACGATCGCCTCCAGCTCCGGGGAGAGCTCCGGGCGCAGCCCGCGCGGAGGCGGCGGCGGCTCGAGCAGGTGTTGCTTGATGAAGTGGCTGGTCGCGGGACCGGGGAAGGGCGGCCGGCCGGTCAGCAGGTGGTAGAGCGTGCAGCCCAGCGAGTACAGATCGGAGCGGTGGTCGGCGGTGTGCGCGTTCTCCCACTGCTCGGGAGCCATGTAGGCCGGCGTTCCCATCAGGCTGCCGGTGCGGGTCAGCGCCGAGGCCTCTTCCGCCGCCCGCGCGAGCCCGAAGTCCGCGACCAGCAGCCGGCCCTCCTCGGTCAGGAGCAGGTTGTCCGGCTTGACGTCGCGGTGCACGATGCCCTTCTGCGCCGCCGCCCACAGCGCCCGCGCCGCGATCGCGCCCCAGGAGACCACCTGCTGGGGCTCGAGAGGGCCCCGCGCGAGCCGCTCGGCGAGGGATCCTCCACCCGCGTAGGCCATCACGATGCAGTACAGCCCCGCGCTCTCGAACATGTCGTGGATCGGCACGATGCCGGGATGCACCACGCTCGCCAGCGCCCGCGCCTCGCGCTCGAAGCGCTCGATCAGCTTGCGGTCGCGGGCCAGGGCGGGCGGCAGCACCTTGCAGGCGACCGCGCGCTGCAGGCGCAGGTGGGTGGCGAGGAACACCGCCCCCATCCCCCCCTCACCGAGCTTGCGCTCGAAGCGGTAGCCGTTCAGCTCCCGGCCGACCAGGTCGCGGGCCTGGACGATGCGCGTCTCGCCGCTGGTCAGGGTCGGCTGCAGGCCGGACGAGGGGCTCGACCCCAGACGCTGCCCGCAGCGCAGGCAGAAGGCGGCGGCGGGCGCGTTGACCAGGCCGCAGCTCGGGCAGGGCGGCGCCGACGAGCTGATCGTCTGCTCCCCGCTCAGCGTCCCGACGCTGGTGCGGCCTGCGGATATCGTGCCCGTGCTGCCGAAGCTCGCGCCGCAGGCCCGGCAGAAGCGGGCATCGCTGGTGTTGGTCTGGCTGCAGGAGGCGCACACCCGCTCGGCGACCAGCGGTGTGCCGCAGGAGAGACAGAAGCGCGCGTCGGCGGCGTGCGGCGTCGCGCAGCGCGGGCACGCGGCCTGCAGCGATTGCCCACAACCCCGGCAGAAGCGGGCGTCGTCAGCGTTCTCAGTCGCACAGGCCGGACACTGCCGCACGGCTCCCTCCCCCGCGTCGAGGATGGGCGAGAGGACCGACGAAAGCAAGGCGGCCCGGCCGGCGGACGGATTGAACGCGGCGCGGGGCCCGTTCTGCACAACGCTCGTCGAGGCGATCGCAGTCCGCGAACAGCCCGGAGCTTGTCGATCTTGCCCGGCTCGTGACGAACACGCCCTTGCGCTCTGTTTTCACCCGACTCGCGGCGTCCCCGATCACTCCGCGCGCCGCGCGTCACGCGCCGGAACCCCGGCGGGGCCGCGGCTGCAGCGCCGGCCGATTTGTGTCAGACTGGACGCGGCCGAGGCATGTCCTACATCTCATCACTGGAGCACACGGCATGTCTCTCTACGACCGCGATCGCCTGTTGCTCCGCGAGGCGCTCGAGAGCGGGCTGGTGCAGCGGGAAGACTGGGCCCGCGCGGCGGCGCAACGCGGCGGCAGCGTCGCCCAGGTGCTCGTCGACAGCGGGCTCCTGCACCGCGACCAGCTCGCCGCGCTCCGGCGCAAGCTCCACAAGCCGGGCTCCGGCCGCACGCTCCCGCGCCCGCCGAGCTCCGGCCGCGGCTCCCGCCGGCCGGGCCCCGACCGCACGCTGAAGAACCCCGCCAGCTCCGGCACCCGTCGGCGGCAGGAGAGCTCGGGGGCGCGCAGGCTCCAGGACAGCTCGGGCTCCCGCCGGCGCGACGCCCGCGCCGCCTGGCCCCTGCGCCCCGGCACGCGGCTCGGGCCGTACACGATCAAGCGGCGCATCGGCAAGGGCGGCATGGGCCAGGTCTTTCAGGTCCGCCACGAGAAGCTCAAGCGCGACTACGCGATGAAGGTGCTGCCCCCCGAGCGGGCCAACGACGCCTCGCTGCTCGCCCGCTTCCAGCACGAATCCCGGGCGGCGGCCCGGCTGCGCCACCCGAACATCGTCGCCGTCCACGACGTCGGCGTGCAGCGCGGGCTGCACTTCTTCACGATGGACCTGATCGAGGGCCGCTCGCTGCGCGCGGCGATCAACGCCCGCGACCTCAGCCTGCGCGAGATCCTCGAGATCTTCGACCGGCTCGCCCTCGCGCTCTACCACGCCCACACCCAGGGCGTGATCCACCGCGACCTCAAGCCCTCGAACGTCCTGCTCTCCGAGCGCGGCGTGCCCTTCCTGATGGACTTCGGCCTCGCCAAGCAGCTGCACGCCCACACCCACCTGACGCGGATGGGGAAGACGGTCGGCACCCTCGCCTACATGTCCCCGGAGCAGGGCATGGGCAAGCGCGAGCTGATCGGCCCCCACAGCGACATCTTCAGCCTCGGCACGACCCTCTACGAGGCGCTCTGCGGGCGGCTGCCGATCCAGGCGAAGTCGGTCGCGGAGTTCGTCAAGATCCTGCTCGACGGCAACCCGACCCCGCCCCGCACCCTGCGCCCCGACCTGCCGCGCGGGCTCTCCGACCTCGTGCTGCGGATGATCGCGCGCGACGTCGCCGACCGGCCGGGCAACGCCCTCGAGGTACACCGCGCCCTGCGGGCGGAGCTCGCGGACCTGCGCAAGGCGGAGGGCTGGTTCCCCCGCGTCGGCCGCGTCGGGAAGGTCGCCGGCCTGCTGCTCGGCTTCGGCCTCGCGGCGGCGCTCGGGGTCTACGTCGGGCCGCGCCTCGGGTATTCCTCCGACGCCGCCGAGAGCCGCGCCCTCGAGGTCGCGTCGGGGCTCGAGCGGGGCGGTGACCACGTCGGGGCGCTGGCGGCCTACACCCGCATCCTCGAGGAGCAGCCCGCCTTCCACGGCTTCCAGCGCCTGCAGGGAAGCGCCGCGAGCGACGCGCCGCGCGAGGGCTTCGTGCGTGTGCAGAGCGCCGGCGTCGACGTGTGGGTCGCGCTCGAAGCGGTCAGCCGCGCAGACTACGCCCCCTTCCTCGCGGAGATGGACTGCGGCCGCGGCGAGCACCTGCGCTTCGTCCCGCGCAGCACCGGCGACAGCGGCGTGGTCGCCCTGTGGGAGCGGAGCGGCGAGGGCTGGATCGCGCCCCCACCGCTCGCTGCACCGGTCACCGCGATCAGCGCGGAGGACGCCGCGGCGTACTGTGCCTGGCGCAGCGCCCGCGACGACCGCGCCTACCGCCTGCTCACCCCCGCCGAGGCCGCACGGCTCGCCCCGCTGCTCGGCCCCACGGCGGAAGAAGGGGGCGCGGGAACCGGCTTCCGGCTCGCCCTCGACCCCTGACACCGACCATTATTGGCAGCCGCGCCCCGGTCGCGGACCTGCTACACTGCAGCCGCGTTCACCCCGCGGGCGGGGGCCGCGCCCGACCGGCGCGAACCGCGGGGAGAGCCAGAGCGTCGCGATGGGAACCAGGGCGGTGAGCGAGCCGACAGCGATTGAGTACGCGACAGTCACGGTCAAGCGTGGGCTGTTGACGCCCCGCTTCGAGATCGATGTCGAGAAGCTCGAGGCGGAGCTGGGGCTGCGCGAGAGCGTTCCGGTCCCCGACCCCTTCCTGTTCTCCGGCGGCGAGCGCACCTGCACGCACGTGCCCGGCATCCTCCAGCGCCTCGGCGCCCGCACGGTCAGCGTCAAAAAGCAGAGCCTGCGCGAGCTGAAGTTCGGCGAGGATCTCGTCGGGATCTACCACGTGTTCACCGCCGATCCACGGCACACCCAGCTCGAGATGCAGCTCAAGCGGCTGTGCCAGATCGCCGCGGTGATGGGCGGCTTCTTCCACCGGCTGCAGCGCCTCGAGGACAAGCGCGACGCGATGAACGAGGAGTACGAGGAGTCCGGCGCGACCCCCGAGGGTGCCGACGAGCTGCGCAAAGAGCTGAAGCTGTACCAGATGAGCCTGCAGAAGCTCGTCGAGCCGATGTACGAGGCCGAGAAGGCCGACGAGTTCTTCCGCCACTGGGCGCGCTTCAAGCGCCTGGTCCGCGCCCACCTCAAGGTCGACGGCATCGACTTGATCGAAGCGGCCTCGGCCCTGCGCGACAAGCACCGCGCGAAGATCGACGAGTTCCTCAACTCCGACGCCTACCGCACCCCGCAGCGCAAGGAGTTCTGTATCGACTGGGGGAGCTGAGCCCGCCGCCGCGGGCTCAGCTGCCGAGCAGGTCGTGCAGGCGGCAGATCTTGACCAGCCGCTTGAGGGCGCGCTGCCGGGCCTTCTTCGCGGAGTCGGGCTGAAGGCCGAGCTGCCGGCCGATCTCGGAGGTCGTCAGACCGCGCGCCGCCATCAGCACCAGCGCGCGGTCGCGCTCCGGCAGGCCGGCCATCGCCCGGGTGACGCGGATCAGCTGCTCCTTGCGGGCCGCGCGGCTCGACGGGCTGGTGATCGAGCTGGTCGGATCGAGCTCCTGCGACTCCGCCTCGAGCAGGCGCACCACCCGCGTGGTGTCGCGGCGGGCCGCTCTCCAGTAGTCGACACGGTTGCCGATGAAGTTCCTCGTCACGCACTGGAGCCAGGCGACGAAGGCCTGGTCGCCCTCGTAGGTGAACCGCTCGCCGAGCTGCAGGGCCTTGCAGACGACCCCCTGGGCCAGGTCGTCGACGCTCTCGTAGCGCAACAGGCGCAGGCCGGCGTGCTTGCGGATGAAGAACCGCAACGTGCCCTCGTGGCGGACCAGCAGCGCTCCGAGCTCCGTCAACGTCTCCCCTCCGCCCTTCCTGATTCTAGCAGCGTGGCCCGAAACCTCGCTCGCGAGGCTTGCGGGGGTGGGTGCCTGCCTTCGTCCTCCTCCTCCGAGGTCAACAAAGGCCGCGTCGTCGTCGATCCTCGGCATCCACCCACCCGCGCGGCGCCTCGCCACGCGGCTTTCGGGCCAAGCTTCTAGCGCGCAGGCACGAGCCCCGAGCCCGCGTCGAGCAGATCGAAGGTGGCCTGCACGTTCCGGGCCCGCTTCATCGCCCGGATGTGGTCGCTGCCCCGGAGGCTGCGCTCGATGCCGTAGGTTCCCGCCCCGATCGGATTGGCCGCCATCCACTTGAGGTCGTCGGCGCGGGAGCGGATGAACTGCGTGTACTCGACGGCCCTCTGGACCTCGCCCGGCGTGATCGAGCTCACCGTCGGGGAGCGCGGGTCCTGCACGATCGCGCTCCGACCGATCGACTGGAAAAAGTCGAGGATGCGCTGCCTCTCCTCGCGATGGCTGCGCCGGTCACCGGGATCGTTGGTGTAGCACTTGAGGCCGAAGAGGTGGCGGTGGAGCTGCGCGCGCTGCGTGCCGGAGAGGAACAGCAGCCCGGTGAGGTCGGGGTGGCGCTTGGTCAGGCTGAGCTCGTTGCCGAGGATGGACAGGCCGAGGTGGACGCGCTTCATCGCCTCGGCGAACTGCTTGCGCTGCGCTTCGGTTGCACGGGCCATCGGATTCTCCCTGGGGGGTTGGCGGCTATCGAACGCAGTCGAGAACACGGCGGAAGGGGGACAGGCTCCGCGAAAAAAACTGCGCCCGGTCGGCTACACTGCGGAAGGGTGCTTCCATGCACGACGAGCTCTACGACCGCTACCTCGACCAGGCCCTCCAGGGACGGCTCCACAACCCACGGGGCTACCTGCGCCGGCACGGTGTCGACGACCCCGCCCTGCTCCGCGAGCTGACCCGCCTGCACACGCGCCTCACGGGCCACGCGCCGCGGACGACGGTGGCGGTTCCGACCGCCTACCCCGACGTCGTCGGAGGCTTCGCGCTGGTCCGACCGCTCGGCCGCGGAGGCTTCGGCGAGGTCTTCGAGGCGCGCGATGCCGACGGGGCGACCTGGGCCCTGAAGCTGGTGCGCTTCGACGTCCGCGCCTCCGCCGAGCGCCGCCAGCGGCTGATCCGGGAGGGGCGGGCGGCGCGGGCCCTCGCGCACCCGGGCCTCGTCCGCCTGCACCAGATCGGGCGCGAGGACGCCTTCGTCTACCTGGTGATGGAGCTCGTCCCGGGCCAGACCCTGGAGGCGCGGGTCCGGCAGGAGCCTCCCGGAGCGCGGCTCGTCACGCGCTGGGGCGTCGCGCTCGCGCGGGCCCTGCAGTACATGCACGAGCAGGGCTACATCCACCGCGACGTCAAGCCGGCGAACGTGATGATCCGGCCCGACGGCGCGCCGGTGCTGCTCGACTTCGGCCTCGTGCTCGACACCCTCGCCGACCTGACCACCCTGACCTGCGGCTTCGTCGGCACGCCGGCCTACGCCGCCCCCGAGCAGGGGCTACGCACCGCGACGTCGCCGCGCTCCGACCTCTACAGCCTGGCGGCGACGCTGTGGTTCGCGCTGACCGGTGCCGCGCCGAGGGCCGGCGCGGCGTGGGAGGACCTCCCCGGGCCGTCCGCCCGGGTCGCCGCGGTGCTGCAGCGCGCGCTCGCCGAGCGTCCAGCCGAGCGACCGACGGCCGAGGACTTCGCGCGCACGCTCGAGGAGCTCGACGAGACGGCGGAAGACGCGCCGCTCCCGCTGACCGTGCGCGCGACCGGGCGCACGCTCCCGCCCGCGACGGGCGCGCCGCCGGAGCTTCCCGGCGAGGTCCTGCCCTTCGTCCTCGGCGAGCCTCTGGGCAAGGGCGGCAGCGGCGTCGTCTACCGCGCCATCCAGACCCGCCTCGACCGACCCGTCGCCGTCAAGGTCCTCGAGCGCGACACCCCCGCCCGGCGCTCCGAATTCCTGATCGAGGCGCTGCTCGGCGGGCGCCTCGAGCATCCGAACGTGCTGCCCGTCCACGACCTCCTGACCGAGCGCGAGGGCGCGGTGCAGATGGCGATGAAGCTCGTCGAGGGCGCGACCTGGGCGCAGCGCCTGGCCGCGGGCTCGCACACCCGCGACGAGGAGCTCGAGATCCTCGCCACGCTGTGCAACGCCGTCGGCTTCGCCCACAGCCGGGGCGTCCTGCACAACGACATCAAGCCCTCGAACGTTCTCCTCGGCGCCTTCGGGGAGGTCCTGCTCGGTGACTGGGGGGTCGCGGTCGAGCAGGCGGAGCAGGCGACGATCCGGCCGCGCACGCGGATCGCGGGGCCCTGCGGCACGCCGGCGTACATGTCCCCGGAGCTGGCCCGCGGGGACGGGGCGGCGCTGAGCCCGCGCTCCGACATCTACCAGCTCGGCGCCATCCTCCACGAGATCCTGACCGGACGGCCCCCGAACAGCCCTCCGCGGCTCGACGCCTTCGTCGCGCAGGCGCCGGCCCCGGCGCTGGAGTTCCCGTTGCAGGCGCCTTCCGCGCTGGTCGAGCTGTGCCGCAGCGCGCTGGACGTCGACCCGTCGAGGCGGCCGCAGAGCGCGCAGGCGTTCCAGGCGCGGCTGCGCGACTTCGCCCGCCACCGCGAGAGCCTCGAGCTGTGCCTGGACGCCGCCCGCCGCCTCCGGCGCTGCGAGGAGCAGGCCCGGGAGGGAGAGAACGAGCGGCTGTACCGGGACTTCTCCGCCGTCGTCGCCTCCTTCGCCGAGGCGCGCCGCCTGCACGCGTCGCGGGAGGCGACCTCGGGCCTGCGCAGCGCCCGCCTCGGGCTGGTGCGGGCGGCGCTCGAGCGGGGCGACTACGGCCTGGCCGCGACCGAGCTCGAGGACCTCGCGCCCGCGGACGCCGAGGCGACGGAGCTGCGCGCGCGGCTCGCCGCGGGGCTGCGCCAGCGGGGGAGGGACCGTCGCGCCCGGAGGCTCCTCCGCATCGGCGCGGCGGTGGCCGGCCTCGCGCTCCTCGTCGTCTGGGTGGTGATCTTCGTGCTCCGCGAGCGCGACGCCCGGCGGGTCGCGCGCAGCTACGAGGCGGCGCAGCGCTACGCCGACGTGGCGATGGACGGCTTCTTCCGCATCGCCGACAGCATCGGCGAGGAGGTCGTCGAAGAGCTCGGCAGCACCCGGAACGACCACGTCCTCCGCGAGCTGCGGGAGGCGACGCTGGCGAGCTGGCGCGAGCTCCTCGCCATCGAGCACGGCCTCGAGCCCGCCCAGCGCGCGCTCCTGCACGCGCGGGTAGCGCGGCTCGCCCTGCGCCTCGACCCCGACACCGAAGAGGCCGCCCGCGAGCTCGCCCGGGCCGAAGAGCTCGTCGCCCTGCTCGCCGAGGATCACCCTGCGCGCCTCGAGTGCGCGGCCCACCGCGCCACCTGGCTGGTCCGCCAGCAGCGCTGGCAGGAGGCGGCCGCGCTGGCGAAGCGCGGGTTGGAGAGCCTGGGCGACGCGGACAGCGCGTGGCATGTGGGCCGGCGCCTCCACTTTCTCGAGAGCCTCGCCCACGCCCTCGACGCGCTCGGCGATCTGCCCGCGAGCATCGAGCGCCGCGAGGAGCTCTGCGCGACCCTCGCCCGCGCGGGGGCGCACCGCTACCTGCGCCTGCAGCACGCCCTGGAGCTCGCCGACGCGGTCGCGCGCCTCGGGACCCTGGCGGAAGCGCGCGGGCTCGCGCTCGAGGCGAACCGCGAGGTCGAGGCCTGGCTCGGCGAGCGCGACACCAGCACGATGCGGCGGGAGATCGCGATCGAGGCCCTGTGGCTGCTCAGCACCGTCGAGGCGCGCGCGGGGCTGCTCTCCGAGGCCCGCACGCACGTGCGCGAGGCGCTCGCCCACTGCCGCGTGCTGCGCGCCCGCGATCCCCACTTCGCGCCCTACCGTCGCCGCCTGGCGGAGCTCCTCTACCGGCTGTCGAGCCTGTCGCGCGGCTGTGGAGACCGCGAGACCGTCCGCCGCTGCAGAGCCGAGCTCGAGGGCCTCGTCGACGAGCTCGACGGGGACGCGCCGGTCGATCGCATCGTCGAGACCTTCGCCCGCTTCGGCCTGTTCTTCGACGCCCTTGACGAGGCCGTGTCCCCGGGGGCGGTCGACACCTTCTTCGAGGGTGCGGTGGCGCTGCTCCGGTCGGTCCGCCAGGAGCGCGCCGCCGATCCGGAGGATGTCCTGCTCTTCGAGCTCGAGACCGTCGCGCTCAACATCTGCACCCGCCTGGCGCCCGAGCTCGGACGCGAGCGCGAGGCCCTCGCCTGGATCGACGAGACCTGGGCCGATCCCGTCCACGCCCACGCCCTGTTCGCGCGCCTCGCCCGCCTCGTGGCGCTGATCCGGAAGGCGCAGCTGCTGACGCTGCACCGGCCGCAGGAGGCGCGCGCGACGATCTCCGCTTGCCTCGCAGAGCTGACGGAGCTCCGCAGCGTCCACGCCGAGGACCAGAACCTGCGCCTGCTGCACGCCGATGCCCTGCGGGTCGAGGCCGCGCTCGCCGAGCTGGCAGGCGAGGCTCCCGGCGACGCCCTGGGGCGCGCGCTCGCGCTGCTCGACGGCGCCGACCACCGCGATGCCGTGGTCTCCCGGGCGGAGATCCTGATCGCCGCCTCGCGCGCCGCGCCGGCCGACGCTCGCGCCCTGCTCGCGCGCGCCCTCGCGACGCTCGACGCGCTCGAGGGCCCGAGCGTGCAGGTCGCCTCGCTCCGCGCCTCGGCGCTCGAGGAGCTCGGCTGGTGCGACGCGGCCGACGGCGACTTCGCCCGCGCCCTCGACCGGGCGCGCGAGGCCGGCGTCATCCGCGACCGCCACATCGGCCTCGGCCCCGACGCGCTGCGCCGCCGCATCGAGAACCGGACGCTGGCCTGGGAGGCCCTCGACCGCCTCGGCTCGACCAACGCCGCGCTCGAGGTCGCGGCGGAAGCCTACCGCGACGGCGTCGCCCTGACCGAGGAGGGCCCGACACGCCCGTTCGACTTCCACGACTTCCAGCTCTTCGCGAGCGTCTTCGTCCACCGCCTGCGGGCCGCCGGCCGCCACCGCGAGGCGATCGAGGCGGGGCGGCGGGGCTTCGAGGCGGGCGAGGCGCTCGCCGCGGGCTTCCTCGCCAGCCCCGACGTCTCCCGGCGCGGCACCCAGCTCGCCCAGGCGGTCGCCCTGGCCGCCCAGGCGGTCGACGAGACCGCGCTCGCCGACGCCTGGCACACGCAGGCCCTGGCCGCGGCGCGCGCGGCCGTCGCGCGCTGGGGACCCCTGCCCGCCCTCGAGAGCGACCTGGCGCTGGTGCTGGCGGGCCTCTCCGAGACCCGCCTGCGTCAGGGAGACCCGCGCGCGGCCGCCCTGGCCGCCGACGAGGCCGTGGAGATCTTCGCGCGGAGGGGGGACGAGAGGCGGGCGGCATCCTGCCGGGCCCTGGCGGAAGAGGCCCGGGCGCGGGACGAGTGAGGGTTCAACCCGCTTGACTCACCGGGTTCAACCCCGCCCCGGGAAGCGCCGCCACAAGCGCTGCAGCCAGGCCCGGGAGCGCGCGCGCAGGCGCCGCTGCAGCAGCTCGAGGTCGGGCAGCCACAGCCCCTCGCGGGCCGGGCGCGGCCGGCGGCGACGCCAGCGGCGCCGGAAGCTGGCGCGCTCCACCTCGGTGTAGAAGTGCCGGGCGCAGGGGCTGTCGTACTGCCGGTCGAGGTAGTCCGTCGGCAGCTCGATCGCGGCGAGCACCTCCTTGTAGGCCGCCGCGTAGCTCTTCTTGTGGGCCTCGTTCGCGCGCCCCAGCGGCAGCCCCGTCTCGCCGAGGAACTCCTCGAGCAGCTCCTTCTTGCGCGGGTCGGGCAGCTCGCAGCGCAGGACGATCAGCTCGTAGCGGTCGGTGCGGAGGATCAGCCGCTCGCGGTGGAAGTCGAACGGCACCGAGAACACGTCGAGCCCGAGGGTCGCCTTCAGCTGGCGGTCGAACCAGACGAGCGGGACGTGGTGCGGGTACTCGGTGAAGAAGCTCGCGATGTAGGGTGTGACGTCCGCGCCCGGCTGCCAGCCGAGCTTCCAGATGTCGAGGTTCTGGAAGTAGGCCGACAGGTTGCGGGCGACCGGGTCGCGCACCAGGCTGACGATCCGCACCCGCCCGGTCCCCGGCAGGATCTCGTCGAGCACCCGCCGGGCGTCGCGCAGGTGTTGCGGAACCTCGAGCCCGCGCGCCCGGTGCTTGGCCTCGAGGGCCTCGATCTTGTCCGCCCGCAGCATGTGGATCTGGATCGGCTCGAAGCGCTGGCTGGAGGCGAGCATCGCGGTGATGCTCGAGGAGCCGACCTTGCCCATCGTGTGGACCAGCACGGGCTCCCGGGCCATCAGACCGCCTCGCAGTACAACCGGTACACGTGGGTCTGCTTGTTCTGGTAGCTGCCCGTGATGCCGGCGAGGAAGATCCGCCAGGCGCGGAAGGTCGCCTCGCCGAGAGTCTGCACCATGTGCTCCCGCTGGTCCATCATGCGGGCGTACCAGGCCGCGGTCGTCTTCGCGTAGTGTCTGGTCAGGCTGCGCACCCGCACGATCTGGAAGCCGTTGCGCTCGAGGGCGCGCACATGCTCGCCGAGGGTGAACCAGTGGAAGCCCGGCCACACGTACTTCTTGTTGAACACCACCCCGACGTTGAAGTTCAGCGGCAGCGGGTTGTAGTGGGTCATCAGGCTGTGGTGCAGGTAGCGGCCGCCGGTCTTGATGCGCTTGCGCACGTTGCGCACGTACGGCACCAGGCCCCGCGGCCCGACGTGGCTGATCATGCCGGTCGAGGTGATGTGGTCGAAGACCCGCTCGTCCTCGCGGTAGTCCCCCTCGTGCAGCTCGTAGCGCGAGGCGTCGAGGTGGGCGAGCAGCTTCCTTCCCTCCCGCACCTGGTTGGCCGAGTGGGTCCAGCCGACGACCTTGCCGAAGGGGTGGCTCTCGAGGGCGACGGCGAGCTGGCCGCCGTAGCCGCAGCCGACGTCGAGCAGCTCTTCCCCTTCCTTCGGCGCGATGAAGTCGGCGGCATCCTTGAACTTTCGCCACTGCGACTTCTCGAGCGAGTCGAAGGTGTCCTCCTCGCCCTTGCCGACCGTCAGGAAGTCGTCGGGGCGGAAGTCATCCGGACGCTCCCAGATGCCGCAGGAGTAGGACATGTACTTCGTGTCGAGGTAGGCGTTGAGCGCCTCCTGGGGGACGTCGTAGTGGCTCTTGACGTTGACCTTCGCCGAGCGCGTGCTCTGGAAGGCGAAGTTCTTGAGCAAGGTGGGCAGGAAGCGGAGGAACTTCAGCCCCATCTTCGTGTGCTTGCGGATGTTCGCGAGGATGTACAGGTTGCCCTCGAGGTCGGCCTCACCGAGCAGGAAGCGGTCGAGGAAGGCGAGGCCGTCGACCCGCATCAGGTCGCGCCCGGCCGCCTCGGTGTGCAGGCTGACGCGCAGATCCTCCCCACACCAGTGGGCGCGGTCCCCGCCGCAGGCGTAGGTCGCGCCCTCCCAGTCGGTGAACACGATGCGCCAGGGCAGCGCGCGCAGGATGTCGGTCAGGAAGCTCTCGAGCCGGCGGGATCGCACGGAGCGGGGACGGGTGCTGGTGTCGGCGGGCATCGGATCTCCGGGGGCGGGGCGCACACGCGATTGTAGACAGCGTCACACGTCGGAGGAAAGCCCGCCTTCGGAAGTTTCCCCGCGCAGGTCGAAGGCGAAGCTGTGCTCCTCCGCCCGCACCCAGATCTCGCGGTCGAGCGCCGTCAGCGCCTCGAGCACGCTGACCCCGGCGACCGAGGAGCGCAGCTCGAGCAGCTTGCCGTCCTCGACCAGCTCGAGGCGGTGGGCGACGGGCTCCGCCCCGCGGGTCACGGTGCAGCGCAGGTCGAGCAGCTCCCTGCCCCGCGGCTCGAGCTCGAGCCGGCAGCGCAGCCCGCCGCCGCTCGCCCGCAGCTCGAGCCCCTCGCCGGGGCCGCGCAGGGCCTCCCCGGCCAGGGGACGCACCTCGCACAGGGAGGACAGCGCGCGCAGACCCTCGCGGGTCCAGGAGAGCACGACCTCCCACACGGTCTGCTCGGCGAGGGCGCGGCCGTCGGCGACGTCGTCCGCGCACAGCGGGCAGGCCACGACGTGCGCGCCGACCCGGTCGGGGGCGGTGCCCTCGATCAGCTGCCAGAGGACGTCCGGGGGCGGGCAGGTGCGGCGGGAGATCGGCCTCCACGCCTCGAGCACATCGTCGAGCTCAGCCATGGCGCAATCCGAAGACCTCCCCGCACTCCTCGAGGAACCCCGAGTCTGTGAGCCGTGAACGCAACTGCTTGAGTCCCTGGAACTTCAGCCCGCTGACCGCGTTGGCGCTGCGGCCCATGCGGGTCGCGAGGTCGGCGACGGAGCTGCCGTACAGCCAGCCCTTGAGCACCTCGGCCCGCGCGGCCGGCAGGTCCTCGATCGCCGCGTACAGCCGGGCCAGGCAGTCGCGCTCGGCGAGCTGCATCGGCAGGGTGCGGCCGACCTCGCGCAGGTCGAGGGCGGCGATGCGCTCGGGGGAGACGCCGAGCTTCTCTTTGGCGCGCAGCTTCCCCTTCAGCTCCATGATCACGAAGAAGCCGGTCCGGGTGAGGAAGCCGAGCAGCCCGTCCTCGTCGCGATGGGCGTACTTCCCCTCATCGAGGGCGGAGAAGAAGCGCGCGAACACTTCCTGCACGACGTCCTCCTCCTCCTCGAGCCAGAACCAGTTGCGCCGCCGCTTGCCGTGCCGGACGCGGGCGCGCACGGCCGCGACGTAGCGCTCGTACAGCTCGCCGCGGGCCGGCTCCTCGCCGGCGCGCGCGCGCTGCAGCAGCGTCTCCAGGGCCGTCGTCATCGGAGAAGAGCGCTCCCTTCGCGATCTTGCATCCCCCAGCCGGGAAGTTTCCCCAGGGGGCTGCCGTAGTGGACGTAGGCGCCGCCGAGCACGCCGTCGGGGTCGTGGCTCTCGAGGGCCGCGCGGGCCCGCACCAGGGCGTTCCCCAGCCGCTCCCCCTGGAGCACCGCGCGGTACAGCGCCCCGGCGAAGGCGGTGCCCGCGGTGTCGGGCAGCGCCCGCCAGCTGCCGATGTAGTGCCGCGCCCCGCCGCGCAGGAAGGCCTGGCCGAGCTGGGCGCCGTGGCAGCAGTTGGCGACGACCAGACGCGCCCCGCTGCCGCCGGGCCCGGGCAGGAAGGGCCCGTCCGCCAGGCGCCAGCCCGCGCCGTCGGCGTGGCCGGCGAAGTGGACCAGGGTCGCGCTCTCCAGGGCCTCGGCCACCGCCCGCCGCGTCGCCCGGCGGCCGGCGAGCAGGCGCAGCCGCGGACCCCGCTCCGGCAGCGCCGCGAGCAGCCGCTCGGCCTCCCGCCGCGTGCCGGGCAGGTCGTCGCTCGGGTCGGCGATCACCAGCAGCGAGGGCTCGTGTCCACGCTCCGGCGGAGCCTCGCCGTCGGGGACCAGCAGATGGCGGCCGACCTGGTGGCGCTCGAACAGCAGCTCCCCGTCGAGGGCGAGCAGCTCCCAGGGCACGGTGTGCAGGCCCGCGACCACGCGCAGGGTCAGCACCGAGGGCTCGAGCTGCAGGAGCCGCGTCCGCAGCCCCTCGGGCAGGCAGGCCGCGAGGGCGCGGCCGAGCCGCTCGAGCTCGACCCGGCTGCGCAGGCGGGTCGCGCGCGCCGCGAAGTCGCCATCGAGGCCGGCGCGGGTGCGCTCGTCGAGGGGCTGCTCCCAGACCCGGCTCAACGGCTCGTCCCGGACCAGCCGCAGGAGCAGCGTGCCGTCGCGGCGCTCGATGCCGAGCTGCGCGCGGCGCGCGTCCTCGCTCAGGGTGTTGACGATCGCCGAGCGGAAGTAGTGCAGGAAGACCTGCATGTCGTTGAGCACGAAGTCGACGTGGTGCACCGTCCCCGGCTCGCGCAGGGCCGCGACCACCGACTCGAGCTGCAGGGCGGCGGCGGTCTCGGCCGGGAAGCCCGCGCCGCGCACGCCGAAGGCCCCGAAGGCGAGCCGGCTGAGGCCGAGGTTGTTCCCCAGCCGCACCGCCTCGCGGGTCGCGCGGCGGATCGCGGCGGCCGAGGTCGTGTAGGGGAAGTCGCCGTCGCGGCTGCGGGCGACCGTCGCGGCGAAGAAGATGAAGCGCGCGGGCAGCTTCCGCGCCTCCTGGCTGAGCACCGTGCCGAAGGCGACCGGCCCGCGCCGGGCGAGCTCGCCGACGAGCGCTTCGCCCTCCTCGCGGCGGATCGCCGCCGACACGCTCGGGCCGCCGACGGCGTCCATGCGCATCGCGGTGTTCTCCGAGCAGACGATCGCGCAGGCCCGGCTCGCGAGCAGGTCGCCGTAGTGGACCTGGAGGGTCTTGGTGCCGAGCTGGCAGTGGTGCAGGAGGGTCATCCGGGCCCTCAGTAGGTCGTGATGTGCTTCCGCATCCACTCGATCTCCCCGCGCACCCCGGCGAGGTAGATCTTCTGGACCTTCTGGGTGATCGCTCCCGGCTTCCCGACCTCGAGCCGGTCGACCTCGCGGACCGGCGTGATCTCGGCGGCGGTGCCGGTCATGAAGATCTCGTCGGCGACGTACAGGGCGTCGCGGCCGAACAGCATCTCCCGGACGGTGTAGCCTTCGTGCTCGAGGATCTCGATCGCCGTGCGGCGCGTGATGCCGGCGAGGATGTTGACCACCGGCGGCGTCTTGATCACGCCGTGGCGGATGACGAACAGGTTCTCGCCCGTGCCCTCGGCGACGTAGCCGCTGCCGTCGAGCATGATCGCCTCGTCGAAGCCGTTGTCGTTCGCCTCGTAGCGGGCGAGGATCGAGTTGACGTAGTGGCCGATGATCTTGGCGCGCTGCAGGTTGGCGTTGATGTGGTGGCGGGTGTAGGAGCTGGTCGCGACGCGGATCCCGTTGCGCAGCCCTTCGTCCCCGAGGTAGGCGCCCCACGGCCAGGTCGCGACGGCGACGTGCACCGTGTTGGTCCGCGCCCCGAGCCCCATCGCCCCGTGCCCGAGGAAGACGATCGGGCGGATGTAGGCTTCCTTGAGCTTGTTCGCCTGCAGCGTAGCGAGCACCGCCTCGCGCACCTGCTCCTGACTGAACGGCACCTCGATGCGACACATGCGCGCGGAGTCGAACAGCCGCTCGAGGTGCTCGTCGAGCTTGAAGACGCCGCCCTGGCCGGTGTCGGTCTGGCGATAGCTGCGGACGCCTTCGAAGGAACCGAGGCCGTAGTGCAGGGTGTGGCTG
Source organism: bacterium (assembly GCA_030428695.1). The sequence continues at coordinate 14,437 of JAUIEM010000050.1, read as the reverse complement.
AGAACGTGGACCTGCGCCTCGTCGTACGGAACGAGCTCCCCGTTCATCCAGATCACATCGCAGCGTATCGACATCGTGTCCCTCCATGAAGCGGGCTCCGGCACCCCAGTCTACCATACCGGGAGCCGTCACGTGCGGATTCCGCCGGGCCCCGCGAGCCGGGTGCCCCGCGCGTCATCACGGACAGGGAGGGAGGAGAGTCTGGGACCCTACGAGCCCTGCGCGGGCGGCCGGCAGCGCACCTCCGGCTCGTCGTCCGCCCTTGCGCTCAGCCGGCCGAGCACGGCGAGGATCACGCGGCGCTTCTCCTCGCTGAGGTAGCGGAACAGCTGCCGCACGTCGGGGGTCTCCTTCGCCCCGCCCGACTCGTCGAGGAGCCGGGAGGCCCGCTCGAGCACGGCGAAGTCGTCGGGGTGGAAGCGCTCGCGCGCCCACGCGGCGAAGCCGTCGATACCCTTCTGCAGCCGGTACCGCACGGTCCGCGTCGAGCGTTTGAGGCGCGCGCTCAGCTGCGGCTGGGTGCGGCCTTCGACCACCCAGTGCCAGAGGGTCTCGGCGTCACGACGCTCCTGCCTGCGCGGCGGCTGCGAGGCGATGAACTCGTCGAACAGGGCCCGGCCGCGCTCGACCAGCAGCTCGAGACCGACCTCGCCCCCGAGCTCGAAGCCCTCCTCGGCGGGCAGGTCCACGGGCGGCTCCGGCTCGCGGCTCTGGCGGCTCAGCTGGCGGCGCAGGTTGCGCTCGCGCTGGCGCTGCTGGTAGTAGTCGGCGAACAGGTGGTAGACGATCGCCTGGTAGTAGGAGCGGAAGCTGCCGCGCTGGGGGTCGTACTGCTTGACCCGGCGGCACAGGCGCTCGAGCGCGAGCACGGTCAGATCTTCGATGTCCGCCTCGGGCACCCGGTACTGGCGGAGGAGGGCGCGGGTCGGGCGCTGGTAGGCGATCCACTTCGAAGGCGCCCCAACCTCGGTCGTGCGGAGCAAGGGTTCGGTCGTCTCCGGCCAGAATCCAGCGCCCGGATACACTTGCATTCTCATTTCACAACTCCCCTGTGTCGTCCCGCGCATAAACGTCCCTTACGCGGCGCGATGCAAAGGCGGCAAACCACCCCCTCCCCATGTGCTACACTAGCCGCCGTAGCTCCTGCGGGAAAACGATGTGGAAGCCCCGGTACGCGGCACTTTTGGCGTGTTGTTTCGCAAGCTCGAGCGCGATGCGCGTCCCGGGCCGGGCGAGATCGTCTTCCGCCCCCACGGGCTGCTGTCGGCGCGTGCCCGTCAACGCACCCTCGACGTGCTGTCCGACCCCGCCGCCGCGGTCCGACTCGGGCCCGCTCCGATGCGCCACTTCGTCCTCGATCCCGGCGCGAGCGGCCCGAACTTCGACGACATGCTCGCGACCACCGTCGTCGCCCGCTGGCTGCGCGACGACCCTCCGCTGCCCGGCCTCGCCCGCTTCGCGCGGTACGCTGCGCGCATGCGGAACGGCCTGCCCGTCACCCGGGTGCCGGTCGAGCAGTCCCTCGAGGGGCTCTTCCTCGAGAGCCGCAAGGTCTGGGACCGCCACCTCAACACGTTGTCCGCGACAGACCGCGCGGCGCGCTTCCTCGAGAGCTGGCGCAAGATCGAGGCGGCGATCCTCCAGGCGGCGCGCGACGACGTCGACCCCGGGCTCTACGTGTACGACGAGGAGGTCTTCCACGCCGAGCGCGCTTTCCTCCAGTCGGACCGGAAGCGCTACTTCGAGGACGTCGCTGACGGCGAGCGCTGGCGGGTGTCCTTCCCCGATCGACCCTCGCCCGTCGCCGGTCTGTTCCTGCGCCACCCGCGCTCGAGCCTGTTCAAGCAGTGGGCCGACCAGGACCCGCAGTGCGGCTCGCCGTCCGACTACGGCTTCCTGGCGGTGCTGTTCGACACCGGCAGCTGGGTCTTCTGCACCGCCCGCGAACGTCGCCAGCCCCTCGGCTTCCTCGCCGACCTCCTGCAGCAAGCCGAGGACAGCCTCGCCGGCGACGGGCCAGGCGACGACCCCTGGTTCCGGGGCGAGCCCTTCGACGGCTCGCTGGTCGCCTCACCCCGGAGCGGGACGCTCCTGACGGAAGAGCAGGTGCTGCGCATCGCGAAGCAGGCGCTCGACGTGCGCCGCTGGAAGCCCCTCGCAGGCAGCGGCAGCTTCGCGAGCAAGAGCCTGCTCGCCGACTGGCCCCTGCCGGAATTCCGGAACCCGCAGCCCCTGCGGGAAGGCGGGCAGCAAGCGCCGATCTTCCGCGCCGAGGTCGGGACCCGCCAGGTCGCGCTCAAGGTCTTCGGGCTCGAGAGCACCACCGAGGCGATGGAGCGCAACCAGCGCGAGATCGATGTCGTCCGGAAGCTGCAGCATCGGCTCCACGAGAAGTTCGACCCGCGCGGACGCTTCCTCGCGGTCGCCGAGCGCATCGTCGAGGTGCGCTGGCGCGGCTGCGACCTGAGCCTGCTCGTCTCGGCCTTCCGGCCCGAGGGCAGCCTGCGCGACTGGCGGCAGAAGCGGGAGACCCTCCCCCACGACCAGCTCCAGAGCCTGGTGCGAGCGATCGGTGAGGGGCTCGGCTACCTGCACGCCCTCAACCTGGTGCACTGCGACGTCAAGCCCCAGAACATCCTGGTCTCGCGCGGCCGCCAGGGGTTCAGCGCTGCCCTGACCGACTTCGGCTGCACGTTGGAGCAGGGCAACAACACCCGCTTCCGCGATCCGGTCTTCGCGCCTCCCGCCGACGAGACGACCAGCGCCGCCGATCTGGTGTCCTTCGCCTACGTCGTCGCCTGGTTGATCGCGCCGGGGGACCAGCCGATGCGCTTCCAGGGGGGATGCGAGGTGCGCGCGGACGTGCTCGAGCCCGCCGAGGAGGGAGGCTGGATCGAAGACGTCGACGAGGACTGGTACGACGCCGCGACCAACCTCCTGCTCGAGGCGTCGCGGTCCGACCCTGCCCTGCGCCCCACGCTCGGACGCTTCCTCGACCGTTTCGCGGCGCTACCGTGCGCGGGCGCGCTCAGTCCTGTCGATCGCTGATCCCTACCAGGGCGGCATGCAGCGCGTCGAGCTCGGCCAGCGACACGACGTGGTCGGCGCAGTCAGCCAGGGAGTCGACATGAGCCTCACCGACCCCGACCACGAACAGATTGAGGGTCTGGGCGGGGAAGAAACGCCGCACCTCATCGACCAGGGCGTCCGAGGTCGAGCTGTTGTTCTCGCCGTCGGTGACGACCAGCAGGTTGTTGAGGTACAGGCTCGGTAGACGGCACGCGAGCTCCAACGCCTCACGCGCCCCGGAGAACATCGCGTCATAGATCGCGGTCGCCTCGTAGCGCGGATGCTCGAGACCGTGCAGCCAGGCCCGCAACCCCCGCAACGAGGCGCGGTCGCAGGCGTTGATGTGGCCTGTCCCGCGCACGTCGCCGGGGCCTCCGAACAGGCGCACCCCCAACCAGTCCGCGGCGCGTCCGGGCCGGGCGATGGTGCGGGCATGCAGCAGGTCGGCGAAGTCGGAAGCCGCCCGGCAGGCCGCGCGGAAGTCGGCGGCAGGTACGGAACGGGTCGCGTCGATCTCGATCGTGTAGATCGCCGGCAGGGGTTCCTGCGCGGACGGAAGCGTCAGGGTAGCGATGGCACATCCTCCAGGGGTTCTTCCCCTCTACCTGTGCCCTTACGGCAGACCCGTTAAAGGTGGCAAAATTTTCTTTCGTCGAGGGGAACTCTGGCGCGGCCCCGCCTCGCTTCGGATACTCGGGGCATGGAGAGCGGCCCCGAGGTTCTGAACTGCCCCGAGTGCGCCGAGCCCAATCCCCGGGAGGTGTCGCACTGCCTGCGCTGCGGCCTCGAGCTCGCGGCGGAGGCGCGCGCGCGCCACTGGGTCGGCCGGCGGCTCGCCAGCTTCCGCATCGAGTCGCTGCGCCGCACGACCCTCACCGGCACGGCCTACGCCGCCGTCGAGCTCGAGCGCGGGCTCGCCGTCGAGCTGAAGGTGCTGCCCGCCTCGGCTTCGGCCCGGGAGGTCGCGGCCTTCCGGCGCGAGGCGGCCTTCGCGATCCTCCATCCGCGCCTCGTGCGGATCCTGTCGCACGGCGCGCACGAAGAGGTGCTGTACATCGCCAGCGACGCGCGCGACGACGAACGCCCGCTGCGCGGCCTCGCGCCGCTTCCTCCCGCGCGCGCGGTCGCCCTGGCCGCGGACCTGGCGGCGGCGCTCGGCTGTCTGCACCGGCACGGGCTGGTCTTTCCCGGCCTCCAGCCCGCGCACCTGCTGGTCGACGGCGAGCGTGCACGGCTGGCCGAGCTCGGCCTCGCGCGACCGGCGGGGAATCGCTCGAAGGCCACCCCGCCCGAACCGCTCCCGAGCGGGCGTCCGCCCCCGCAGCGTGCCTACGCGGCGCCCGAGACCGCGCGGGGTCCGCACACGCCCGCGGCGGATCTCTACGCCCTCGGCGCCGTGCTCGCCTACGGGCTCGCCGGCGCGGCGCCGTTCCCGCCGGAGCTCGAGGGGCGCGAGCCGTGGTCCGGGGAGGTCGCGCTGCCAGGGCTGGAGCCGCTGCTGCGCGAGCTGACCGCCCCCGACCCCGCGCGCCGCCCGCGCGACGCCTCGGCCGTGCGGAGTCGGCTGCTCGCGCTGCTCGGGGTCGAGGAGTCCCGCGGACCGCGCCGCTGCAGCCGGAGCTGCCCGGAGCTGCTCGAGGAGACGGCGCGGAGCTTCCAGCCCTCGGACTTCGACCGCCTGCCGCGGCCCCTGGCGCGCGCCGCCCTCGGCGCCTGGAACGCGCGCCCCGGCCTGCCCCGGCGGATGGTCGCCTGGCTGTTCTGGGAAGGGGTCACCCGCCTGTTCGCCGCGCTCGGCTGTGCGCTCCTGCTCGACGCGGGGCGTCCCCTGCCGGCGGACCAACGGCCGCCGTTCCGGCTGAGCTTCGGCCAGTGGCTCGGCATCGCGCGCGACGCCCTGCGCGCGGCTCCCGGGGCCGATCCGCTGGCCGAAGAGGCGCGCGCGGCGCTGTTCGGCGTCGGGCCGCGGGGCGGGACGCTGCTCGCCTTCCTGCACACGCTGGTCTCCCTGCGCAACGCGAGCGCCCACGACTTCCCGCGGGACGAGGAGGTCGACCTGCTGTCCCGCGCCGCCGAGCTCGCGCGGGAGCCGCTGTTCCAGCACGGGGGGCTGATGCGGATCGAGGAGGCGGATCTTCGCGACGGCGCGGCCCGCTACGAGCTGCTGGAGCTCAGCGGGGTCGAGGCGTACCGCGGACGGCCCTTCCTCGCCGCGCCGGGCCTGCGCACCGACCGCCTGTACTGGAGGCGGGGGACGCGCTTCGTCGAGCTCGACCCGTTCTGGACCTGGGCCGCGGGCGAGGTGCAGCTCCTCGCCCGGTGCGACGCGCGCGGCCCGCGCTACGCGCCGCTCGGGGAGAAGAACCTGCGGAAGCTCGCGGGCCGCGCCGAGGAGCTCGCGGTCCTCGACCACGACGAGCTCGGCCCGTTTCCCGCCCCGGCCCCCGCTTCGGCGGACGATCCGCGGCTCGGGAAGCTGATCGGCGGCAGCTACCGGATCGCCGCCGCCCTCGGCTCCCATCGCTACCGGGCCTGGGACGCCCGGCTCGGGCGGGAGGTCGTGGTGCGGATGTGGAGCGCCGCCCGCGGCTCCGATCCCGCCGGCAGCGCGGCGAAGCTCCGGCAGCTGCGCCGCTTCGCCGAGCTCGGACATCCGCGCTTCGTGCGCTGCTACGAGGTCGGCGCCGAGGCCGACGTCGTCTGGGCCGCCCTCGCCCTGCTGCCCGGGAGCAGCCTGGCAGCCTGGCTGGACGCGCCCGGCGAAGAGACCGTCGCCGGGCGCGCGGCCTGGCTGTGCGGCGCGGCCCGCGCCCTGCACGCGGCCCATCGCGCCGGGCTGGTCCACGGCGACCTGCACCCGGGTCACCTGCAGGTCTCCGCTGAGCAGCTCTGGGTGCTCGAGCTCCCGCTCCACTCCGGGCCGCTCGCCGCGCCCCGCTACACGCCGCCGGAGCGGCTCGTCGACCCCGCCCTCCGGACCCCTGCCTGCGATGTGTACGGTCTCGGCGCCTGCCTGTTCGCGGCGCTCCTTGGCGCGCCTCCGTTCGCCGGGCTCGACGCCGAGCACGCCGTGCTCAAGGCGGTCCAGCGCGGGGAGCTGCGCGATCGCGCCCTCGCCTCCGGCCTGCCGGCAGCCCTCGCCGCGGTGGTCGCGCGGGCGACGGAGCCGGATGCCCGGGCCCGCTACGGCTCGGCGGGCGCCCTCGCCGAAGATCTCGAGCGCTGGCTCGACGGCCGCCCGGTCCGGGCGCGGCCGTCGCGCGGGCGGCGCCTGTGGCGCTCGCTGCGCAAGCTGTGGACGGACGACGCGACCTGAAGCCCCCTGGGCGCGGCTCAGGCCGGCACGAGCCGGTGAGAGAACCCTGCCGGATCCTCGGCGAACATCTTCTTCAGCCGCTCGTCATAGCCGTAGACCAGCTGCGGCGCGGCGCGCTCGAGGTGCGCCGAGACCGCCTCGAGGTGCTTCGGCTCGAGGGGAATCTTCAACAGCTCGCCGGTCGCGGTGCCGAGCATCACGGCGTGGGAGACGCGGGTCGTGATCACACCCCACTTCTTGTGCTCCGTGCGCTGCGGATAGAGCCACACGAGGTCGTCGTAGGGCACCGCGGCGATGCGCTCGTCGCTGTCGACGACCAGCCAACGACGGGTGAGCTCGCACGGTCCGACCGTCTCGGCGCGGGCGAGGGCGGCGTCGATCTCGGCGACGACCTCCGGGATCGGGCCGTAGCGTTCGAGGGCCTTGAAGGTCTTCGACGAGCGGGGCGACAGCCCGACGAACACCGACCACAGGGCCATCGCGCCGAGCACCAGCGAGACCGGGAAGCACATCCCGCCGCTCAGGCCGAGCACGACGAACGCGGCGAGCATCCCGATGCCGGCGGACTTGAAGCGCTTCGAGCTGACCCGGCTGGCCAGCGTGCGCACCGCCCAGGCGGGGCGGGCAGGCGTCGCGGCGGCCGGCTGGAGCGACGGGGTCGCGGCCAGCGGTTGCCAGCCCTCGAAGCCCTTGCGCCAGACCAGGGTGTCCGGGCCGAGCCTGCCGTCCGCGATCGCGCCCCGCAGGCGCTCGGTGCTGAGGGGGCCGTGTTTCTCGCTGCCGACTGCGTAGTACCAGCGTGCCATCGTCGTCCTCCGTCGTGTCGTGTCGAAGGGAACCAACAGCGCCGGGCTCGACGCGGAACGGAGAATCCACACCGGGTGCGCGCGGTGCCGGTTGCAACGGGAGGCCGCGGCAGCCGCGGCTGCGCCAAGGGGGGACGACGCCTGGCTTGCGATTTCCCTCGAACCTCCCCACTCTGAGGAGAGTCCAAGGACCTGGGTGGACGATCGACGGAGGAACTGCGGTCCTGCGCGAGGTCGAGGACGCGATCACCATCGAGGGAGCGGTCGGATGCGATCACTGACGGAGGCGCTGCCCTGCCCGGTGTGCGGCGGCGCGCCGGGGCCGGCGGAGGTCTGCATCGAGCGCGCGCCGCTCTTGTGCAACCGCCTGTACGAGAGCGCGGAGGAAGCCCGCACCTGCGCGGTCGGGAGCATCGCCCTCGCCGCCTGCACGGCCTGCGGCCACGTGTACAACCGGGCCTTCGAGCCAGAGCGCGTCGTCTACGGGCCGGATTACGACAACGACCTGCACGCCTCCGCCACCTTCGGGAAGTACGCGAGCATGCTGGCGCGTGAGCTGGTCCATCGCTTCAACCTGTTCCGCCGGCCGGTGCTCGAGCTCGGCTGCGGGCGCGGGCGCTTCCTCGGGCTGCTGCACGCGGCGGGCGCCGGCCGCGGCCTCGGCGTCGACCCGGGGGTGCGCCCCGGGACCTCGCCGGAGGGCGTCGAGCTCTTCGCCACGCTGCCCCCCGCCACCCGCGCCGCCTTCGGCGTCTGCCGCCACGTGCTCGAGCATCTCGCGCGGCCGGAGACCTTGCTGACGACGCTCCACTCCCACCTCGAAGAGGACGCCCGCGCCTACGTCGAGGTCCCCGACTTCGCGACCTGCCTCGCGCGGCGCCTGGTCTGGGACGTGATCTACGAGCATGTGTCGTACTTCACCGCCGACGGCCTGCGCCGGGTGTGCGCGGCCGCCGGCTTCGAAACCACGCGGGTGCGACCGGGCTTCGACTTCCAGTTCCTCGGCCTCGAGCTCCGACGCATCGCTCCGGGTGCCGCGGTGCCGGAGGAGCCCCCCGGAGCGGCGCCGGTCCTCGCGGGCTTCGGGCAGGCCTTCCGCGAGGAGAAGGAGCGCTGGACGCGCTTCCTCGCCGCCCATCCACGCACGGTGCCCTGGGGGGCCGGCTCGAAGGGGGTGATGCTGCGGGCCGCGGTGCCGGGAGGGCTGCCGCTGATCGTCGACATCAGCCCGGACAAGCAGGGGCGCTACCTGCCGCTGAGCGGCGCGCGGGTGATTCCGCCGACGGCCCTGCGCGACCTCGACGTCGAGGCCGTGCTCGTGCTCAATCCGCAGTACGCGCGGGAGATCGGGGCGCGGCTGCGCGAGCTGGGGCTGCTCGAGCGCATCCGCGTCGAGGTCATCCGGTCGCCGGCAGGCTGACCCGTCCGATGCGGCCCTCGGCGTCCTCGAGCCGGGTCGCGATGCCGGTCAACAGCTCGCCGAGCTCGCCGCGCTGCTCCTCCGGAATCACCGCCGCCAGCGACTCGAAGCCGTGGCGGTTGTAGGCCAGCCCCAGCGGCGAGCCCTTCTCCATGTTCAGGGTCACCGAGTCGCCGAGCAGCTCGAGGGCCTCGCGGTGCTGGCCGATCGCGGACAGCACCTCGGCGAGGGCCGCCGTCGTGCGCGCGAGGCCGAGCACGTCGCCGACCCCCTGCTGCACCTGGGCGGCCGCGCGCAGCCGCTCGCTCGCCTCTTCGGGGTCGCCGAGCCGCAGCTTGAGCCGCGCCATCGTCTCCCACACCCGCGCCAGCTCGCGCTCGGCCTGCAGGCTGCGGTAGTTGCTCGCCGCCTGGGCGGCGTGCTCGTAGCCGATGCTCATCGCGTCCTGCTCTTTGCCCGCCTTGGCCTTGACGTGCAGCGGAAGGCGCGCGAGCAGGTGGTGGGTCTCGGCGAGCTCGACCAGGGTGACCGGGTCGCTCTGGCTGCGCGCCTCGAACACCTCCCGGGACTTCTCGAGCAGGTAGGCCGCCTGCACCGGGTCGCCGAGCCGCACCCAGACCGCGGCCTGGTCGTTGAGCAGCCGGGCCGCGCCGGTCGGATCGGAGACCTCGAGCAGCATCCGGCTCGCGCTCGTCAGCTCGCGCAGCGCCCGCTCGAGGGAGGACGGGTCGCCCATCTCGTAGCAGACGTTGGCGGTCAGGGTCGCGACCTCGACCCGCAGATCGGCCGGGTCGTCCTCGTGCAGCAGCCCCGCCGCGTCACTGAGCGAGCTGAGCGCCTCGGGCAGGGTGAACGCCGCCTCGAAGCCCGCCGCCCGCCACTGGACGCGCCCGAGCTCGGCGAGCAGCCGCACCCGCAGGAGCCGCCGCGAGGCCGACGGCGGCCGCCCGTCGAGCAGCTCGAGACCCTTCTTGCAGTAGGCGAGGGCCGCCTCGGCCGCGCCGAGCAGCGAGGCCTGGCGCGCGGCGGTGTAGTAGCGCTCGGCGCTCTGGTCGATGTCGCCCGCCGCCGCGTAGTGGCTCGCGGCCTTGCCCGCATCGTTGCCGTGCAGCCCCGCGATCGGCTCTTCCGCCGGCTTCGGCGCATCCTCGTCGCGGTGGGCCGCCTCGAGCAGACTGCTGATGAAGTCGGCGTCGACGCCTTCGTGGCTGCAGGCCGCGAGCTCTTCCGCCGAGGCCTTGAGCAGATCCTTGAAGGGGATGCGGCTGGTCGGCCGGTCGCTGGCCGGGCTCGCATCCGGCGCTTCCTCCGGCATCTCCCCGCGCAGGAGCCGGCCGGTGTCGATGCGCCCGGTCACCCGCGGTGGAGGCGGCGGAAGCTGCTCGAAGGTCGGCTCGGTCTCCTGCTCCTCCTGGGCGCTCAACAGCTCGCCGAGCCGCATGTGCCAGGCCTGGACCAGCGAGGGGATCAGGCCCGCCTTCAGCCGGTCGACCATCGAGGCCGGCAGCCGGAAGTGGCCGTCGCCGAGATCCTGCACCGGCACGCCGAGGTCGTGGGCCCACTGCATGTACTCGAGCACGTCGAGGGGCTCGAGGTCGAGCAGGGCGCCGACCAGGGGAGCGCTGAAGCCCTTGCCGATCACCGCCGCGGCGCGCACCACCCGCAGCACCTCCGGCGGCAGGTCGGGGAGCACGACCGTGGCCGGCTCCGGCGCCTCGGCCAGGGTGATCACGGCCTTGGCGTCGACCTTGCCCAGCGCCTCGACCAGCGCGGCGCTCGGGCCATCGGGCTCGCGGCTGCTGAAGGTCAGCGCGAGGGGCAGGCGCAGCCAGCCGGGATGGGTGATCAGGTCGCGCAGGAAGTGACGGGTCGCCGCGTCCCCGCATTCCACCGCCTCGAAGCACAGGACATACTGGCGGTGGGTCTGCTCGCCGAGCCGGTTGAGGACCTCGACGAACACGCCGCCGCGCTCGCGGTCGCTCAGCTCATCGAGCAGCTTCCGCCGCAGGCCGGTCAGCAGCTTGCCGCCGAGGGCCGAGCCGATGCCGCCCTCGGCGCCGAGCTGCACCTCGACGTGGCGGAAGACCTCGATCGCCAGGCCGTAGAGGCTCGAGTGCACGTCGCAGGCGAGCCGGATCACCTCGACGGAGCTGTGCTCGGGAGGGGGCGGAAGCACCCCGCCCAACACGGCGGTGTGCTCGCCGGCCAACAGTCGGTCCCAGGGATCAGGGGTGCTTGCCATCGGTTCGGTCTCCCTGCGTGCAGGTGGGGTGGTCCGACAATACGGAACGCGGGTCTCCGGATGCAAGGCCCAGCCATCAAACCGGGCGTCGCTGCGTATCACGGTTGCGAGATTCCCACAATCGGAGGAAGAATGACCCGCTACGCACTCCTGCTCGCGCTCTGCCTCGGCGCGACCAGCACGGCACAGGACCTCGAGGCCTTCGCGGAGGCGGTGACGGTCCACCGGCTCGAGAACGGACTGACGTTCGTCCTCGTCGAGCGCCACACCGCGCCGACCGTCGCCTTCCACACCTACGTCGACACCGGCAGCGTCGACGAGGTCGCCGGCATCACCGGCATGGCGCACATGTTCGAGCACCTCGCCTTCAAGGGCACGAAGACCGTCGGCACGACCGACTACGCCGCCGAGCGCGCCGTCTACGACGAGATGGACGCCTTGTACGAGGACAAGAAGCGCCTCGAGCGCGACCCCGACGCCGACCCCGCCGCTCTCGCCCGGGTGCAGGAGCGCTGGGCCGAGCTCGGCGCGCAGGCCAAGCAGTACATCGTCGAAGGCGCCTTCGACAAGGCCCTCGAGCGCAACGGCGTGCAGGGCATGAACGCGACGACCGGCTCCGACGCGACCCAGTACTTCTACAGCCTGCCGAGCAACCGCATCGAGCTGTGGGCCAACCTCGAGAGCGACCGCTTCGCCAACCCGGTGATCCGCGAGTTCTACAAGGAGCGCGACGTCGTCAAGGAAGAGCGCCGCATGCGGGTCGACAGCAACCCGATCGGGCGCATGATCGAGCAGATGCTCGGCACCGCCTTCCACGCGCATCCCTACGGCTACCCCGGCATCGGCTACATGAGCGACCTCGACACGATGACCCGCGACGAGGCCCGCGCCTTCTTCGCCAAGCACTACAACGCCTCGACGATGACCATCGCGGTGGTCGGCGACTTCCAGACGGAAGAGCTGATCCCGATGCTCGAGCGCTACTTCAACCGCATCCCCGGCGGCACGAAGCCCGACCCGGTCGAGACCATCGAGCCGGAGCAGCTCGGCCTGAAGCGCGTCGAGATCGAGGACGCCTCGCAGCCCCTGATCGCGCTCGCCTTCCACAAGCCCGAGGCCCTGCACCCCGACGAGCCGATCTACGACGCCCTCGCCGACATCTTCGGCGGCGGCCGCAGCAGCCGGCTGCACAAGAAGCTGGTCAACGAGGAGCAGGTCGCGATCCAGGTCGGCTGCCTGACCGGCTTCCCGGGCGTCAAGTACCCGAACCTGTTCATCGTCTTCGCCGTCGTCGCCCAGGACCGCACCGTCGAAGAGGCGGAGGAAGCGATCTGGCGCGCGATCGCCGAGCTCAAGAGCGAGCGGGTCGGCGAGGACGAGCTCGCCGGCGTCGTCACCCGCGTGCGCGCCGGCCTGGTCGGCAGCATGGGCAGCAACCCCGGCCTCGCCCGCACCCTGGTCACCTACCAGGCCCTGACCGGCGACTGGCAGAACGCCTTCCACCACCTCGAGCGGCTCGCCGAGGTGACCCCCGAGGACGTGCAGCGCGTCGCGCGCGCGTGCTTCCGCCGCAGAAACTGCACCGTCGGCAGCATCGTGCCGCCGGTCGAGGAGGTGACGGAATGAGCCCGCGCATCGCGATCCTGGCGCTCCTGTGCGCCACCCCCCTTTTCGCCCAGGACCTGCCCCGCTACGACGAGCTCGAGTACCCCGAGCTGCGCGAGGTCCAGGTTCCTCCGATCACTTCCCTCCGTTTCGCCAACGGGATGCAGGTCTACCTGCTCGAAGACCACGAGCTGCCGCTGGTGCGCGGCAGCGCGATGCTGCGCCTCGGCAGCCTGCAGGAACCGGACGCGCAGGCCGGGCTCGCCGAGCTGACCGGCACCGTGATGCGCACCGGCGGCATCCCCGGCATGAGCGGCGACGCGCTCGACGAGAGGCTCGAGGCCATCGCCGCGAGCGTCTCCGCCGGCTTCGAGCGGACCTCCGGCACGGCGGGCTTCTCCTGCCTGAGCGAGAACCTCGACGAGGTGCTGATCGTGTTCTCGGAGATGCTGCGCCGGCCGCAGTTCGCCGAGGACAAGCTCGAGCTCGCCAAGGTCGCGATGAAGACCGCGATCGCCTCGCGCAACGACCAGCCGAGCGAGATCCTGCGGCGCGAGTTCCGCAGCGCCCTGTACGGCCCGGACAGCCGCTTCTCGCGCCAGCCGGAGTACGCCACCCTCGCCGCCATCGGGCGCGACGACCTGGTCGCGTTCCACGGCCGGCTGGTGCCGTCCGCGGTCTCCCTGGCGCTCTGGGGGGACTTCGACACGGCGACGATGCAGAAACAGCTCGAGGACCTGTTCGGGGACTGGGAAGCGCCGCCGGCGGTGCACGCCGAGGTGCTGCTGCCGAAGGGCTTCGGTCCCGGCGGCGTGCACTACGTCGAGAAGACCGACGTCAACCAGGCCTCGATCCGCATCGGCCACTTCTCGGTCGATCAGATGCACGCCGACTACGTGCCGCTGCAGGTGCTCTCGACGATCCTCGGCGGCGGCTTCTCGAGCCGCCTGGTCAAGGAGATCCGCACCCGCCGCGGGCTCGCCTACTCGGCCTACGGCGTGTTCGTCGCCCCGGCCGGCCAGCGCGGGCTGTTCGTCGCGGGCTGCGACACCAAGCTCGAGACCACCGGCCAGGCGATCGAGGCGATCATGGCCGAGCTCGAGCGCATCCGCACGGAGGAGGTCTCGGCCGACGAGCTCGCGCGGGCGAAGGAGTCGATCCTCAACAACTGGGTGTTCAAGTTCGACAGCCGCGGCGCGGTCGTCCAGCGCCAGATGCAGAACGCCTTCGAGGGCCTCCCCGACGACTTCCTCGAGAGCTACAAGCGCAAGGTCAGCGAGGTGACGCCGCAGGACCTGCTGCGCGTCGCCCAGGAGCACCTGCGCCCCGACCTCGCGACCATCGTCGTCGTCGGTGACGCGGCCGGCTTCGACCGCCCGCTCAGCGACTTCGGGGAGGTGACCGCCATCGACATCGCGATCCCGCCGCCGCCGATGGCCGCCCTCGCCGCCGACGCCGCGAGCCGCGAGCGGGGCCTGGCCCTGCTCGCCGGCGCCGCCGAGGCGATGGGCAGCGAGGTCCTCGCCGGGCTGCAGGGCATACGGCTGGCGGGCTTCCTCCAGCAGGGTCCGATGGCGATCGATATGGAGCGCTCTCTGCGCTTCTACGACGCGGAGCTGACGGTGCTGTCGACCCCGATGGGTGCGATGCGGATCGTGCGGAACGGCGGCCAGGTGGTCCAGCAGATGGGCCCCCAGTCGCAGACGATCAGCCTGGACGAAGCCGGGCTGGCGGCGGAGCTGCTCGGCGATCCGCTGTGGCTCCTGCGCCACTACCGCGACGAGGGATTGACGGTGGTCGGCGCGGACGGCGCCGCGACGGTCGAGGACGTCCACGGCAACCGCGTGACCGTGCAGTTCGACGAAGAGGGCCGCATCACCAGCATCGCCGCCTTCGAGGACGGGCAGGAGCTCGTGCGCACGCTCAGCGACTACATCGAGGTCGACGGCCTGACCATCTACCACAAGGTCCGGGTGGTG
>JAUIEM010000547.1 GCA_030428695.1 bacterium | reverse complement strand
GACGCTTTGTTGTTCCCGACAAGTTGATGAAGTGGAACCCCCCACCGGGGGGCAGGGGGGGAATAGCATGCACGCCATCCCCCACGGGCAATCGTGGCCGCCAACCTCGTAGCGGGGCTTACGGACGCGAAAATCCGATCGGAATCGGAATCGGAATCGGAATCGGAATCGGCCCGGAATCGAAATCGGAATCGGCTCGGACCCGGAATCGGAACGGAAGGATCGGGCAGGGGCGCGGGCACGTTCACGTTCGGGCTCGGAATCGGATTCGGAATCGGACTCGGAATCGGACTCGGATCGGATTCTGACGGGGGTGGACGCTACCCTGGGGCCACAACGGAGCGGTCTCGGTCCGCGGGGAGGTTGGCGTGCGGTTCCTCGGCAACAAGCGGCGGCTGCTCGAGGAGATCCGGCAGGTCGTCGCCTCGACCTGGGGCGACAGACCGGGCTTCCTCTGCGACGTCTTCGCCGGCACCGGTGTCGTCGGCGCCGATTTCCGGGGGCGCGGCTGGAAGGTCTGGTCCGGCGACGCCCTGCGCTTGTCGTACTGGCGCCAGGTCGCGCTGCTCGAGGCGACGCCCTGGCTGCGTTACGACCGGCTCGGCCTCGGGCCGGTCGACCTGCCCGGGGTGCTCGCCCACCTCGCCGCGCTGCCGCCGGCCGAGGGTCCGTTGACGCGCCACTACACGCCGACGGGCGAGGCCGGTCGGCGCTACTTCCGCCCCGAGCACGCCGGACAGCTCGACGCGGCGCTGCTCGCCCTGCGGCAGTGGCGGCGGGCGGAGCAGCTGTGCAGCGTCGGGGTCGGCCTGGTGATGTACAGCCTGCTCGATGCGATGAGCCGGGTCGCGAACATCTCCGGGGTGTACGCCGCGTACCTGAAGTCGTGGCAGCCGAACACGAACGCCAGGCTCCGCTTCGAGCCGCCGCCGGTCGCCTACGATCAGCCGGTCGGGCGCGCCCACTGGGGGGAGAGCGGGCAGTGGATCGGCGAGCGGGCCTTCGATGTCGCGTACTTCGATCCGCCCTACAATCAGCGCCAGTATCCCGCCTACTACCACATCCCCGAGCTGCTCGCCCGGTGGGTCGACTGCGACGACACGGCGGCGCTCGAGGCGCAGCTCTACGGCAAGACCGGGCTCCTGCCCTACACGGGCTCCGACCTGTGCCGCCCGAGCCGGGTGTTCGAGGCGTTCCGGGGGCTGCTCGCGCGGTGCCGGGCGGAGTACGTCGTGATCAGCTACAACGAAGAGGGCCTGCTCGACGCCGCGGCCTTCGAAGAGCTGCTCGGCGAGTACAGCGGCGGGAGCTTCTCGCTGCGCTCGGGCTTGCGCCGCATCCCGAGCAAGCGCTTCCGCTCCGACAAGAACCGCGCCGGCCGCGCCTACAAGGTGCTCGAGGGGCGGCGCCGCGACCGGGTGCACGAGTGGCTGTTCGTCGCCCGCCGCGGCCGCCCGGTGGGGGCGCTCGCGTCGGCCTGAGACCGCGACCGCGGGCGGCGGGTTGGAATCCGGGCGCTGTCTGTGCTTGGATGGAGGGGAACGCGGGGGAGGGGGTGTCGTGGACGAAGCCGAAGCCGGTCCGGTGCTCGAGGCGCTCGCGCGCCTGAGCGAGCAGCAGCCGCGCGTGCCTTTCGAGGAGCTCCTGGCCGCGGTGGACCTGAAGGAGTTCGAGCTGAGGCGGCGCCTGCAGGCGCTGTTCATGGCCGGACGGGTGAAGATGCCGACCGCCTTCTCCTGCGAGTGGATCGAGCTGCCCTGAGCGGTAGATAGCGGAGCGCGGGGTCACAGCGCCCTGCTCAGACGCCCCGTCCGCAGATCGCGAGGAAGTCGCGCTGGCCCTCGATGCGGGCGGCGAGCTCGATGAAGAACTCCCGGACCTTCAGGCTGGTCGCGAGGCCCGCGAGCTCGCGGTAGACCTCTCCGAGGGCGCTCGAGGCGCGCAGGGCGGCGGCGCGCAGGCCCGGGACCGAGCAGGGCTCGGGCAGCTCGAGCTCCGGCAGCGCGAAGGCGTGGTCCGGGGTCGTCTTGAACCAGGCGTCGAGGACGGCCGGGTCGGTCTCCTGCAGGAGCTCCCGTAGCAGCGTCTGGCACTGGTTCTCGTGGCGCAGAAGCAGGGCGAGCAGGCGCTCGGCCTGAGGCTCTTCCACGCCGCCTCGCAGCTCCTCGAAGGTCGCGGCGAGCTCCTCGTGGTAGGTGCGGGCGCGGTGCAGCAGGTCTCTGGTGGTTTCCATGAATCTCTCCTTGTGCGGGTGGGGTTCTACGACGGCTCGTCGGCGGCGCTGCGCGCGGCCTCGACCTCGCCGCGGACCTCGGCCCAGAAATCCCGCCAGGCGGTCGCCGCCGCCTCCTCCGCGGCGCTGAGCGCGGAGGTCTCGGCGGCCTCTTCGGGGAAGCCGAAGCTGCGGTCGGTCAGCCGGCGCAGGGCGCGGGCGGCTCGCACCCGGGTGTGGCGGTCGTCGTCGCCGAGCGCCGCCAGCAGGTCGGGGATGCGCTCCCACAGGTAGGGGTGGTTCTCCTCAGCGAGGGCGAGCCGGGCGAAGGTCTCGGCGGCGAAGCGCCGGCGGAAGGCGGTCGCGTCCTTGAGCGCGGCGCGCAGGGCGGGCACGGCGACGGGGCCGAGCTCCGTCAACCCTTGCACGGCGAGCAGCCGCCGGGAGCCGGCGTTGGTCTCCCGGCTGACGTCGCCCAGCCACTCGATCCAGCGGTCGATGTTTTCCCGCTGGGTGTCGTCGGGGGCCGGGGGCGTGGCGACCTCGATGGCGCCGAGCGTCGCGTCGTCCTGGGCGTACAGGGTGCCGGCGAGGAAGAGCAGGACGAGCAGGGAGGAGCCGCGGGTGCCTCAGCGGACCTCCCGGACCGGCGACGGGCGAACCGTCGGCGCGTCCCGGAGCTCGCCGTGCCCGGGCAGGTCGCGCCGGCGGCGCGGGGCGGGGACGCCCGGGGTCTCTCTGCGGCGGCGCCGCCGGTCGGGCTCCGGGGGCACGGCGCCCGGCCCCGGACGGGACGGGAGCCGACGCGGTGGCTGTGTGGGGACCGGCCGCTTGGGTTTCGGTTTGAGGGGGGATGCATGGCGGGGGCGGGTCAGGACGGCTTGCAAGGTTTCCTCCAGGGACGTGGGGGGGCTCGCCGGCGGCCTTGGGCGCGCCGGCGCTTCGGAAGACGAGGACCGATCAGCGGTAGGCGATCTCGAGGGGGGAGCTGCCTGCGCGGCTCCAGCGCTCCGAGAGGTCGCGCTCGAACGCGACGATCGCCGCGTCGGCCTGGTCGCGCTCGTAGCCGTAGCGCTCCTGGAGCGCGGCGCTGAGGCGCTCGCGGTCCGAGGCGGCGCGCTCCGCGTCGGACGCGGAGAGGGCCGGCCAGCGCTCGGAGATCGCGTCGGCGACGATGCGGTGGGACCGTTCGCCCGGCGGCGGGGCGGTGTCGTGCAGCGCGTCGCGGCGGCGGTGCTTCTTCAGCCTCCGCCATTGGCGCACGCACAGGACGCCGACCACGCCGAGCAGGACGACGAAGAACAGCGCCGCGCGGTCCCAGCCCGAGCTCTCGCCCGGGAAGGCCGGGAGCACGCCCGGCAGACAGGCGACGAGGGTCGCCAGGACCGACAGGATCAGACCACCCGCGGTCGCGACGCTGCGCAGAGGCTGCGCGCGGATCAACCAGCGGCCCGCCAGAAAGGCGCTCAGGCCTGTCACGAGCATCGTGGCGACAATCAACTGCGGGGTGGTCATGGGTCCTCCTCCGGTGGGGATAGATTCGATAGAGACAGGGTATCAGATTGTTTCGATTGTGTCAAGTTGTTGCATATGTTCTGTCCTCAAACGAAGAAAGCCCGCCACAAAGGCGGGCTTGTTCGAGGAAGTCGACGTGTCTACTTCTTCGCGACGGTAGGTCGACGTTTGAAGTTGAGCTCCTTCTTCCCGGTGAAACTCTTCTTCGTCGGCATCGTGGCGGTGCTTTTCTGCTTCTTCCAGGCACTCCATCCGCCTTCGAGGACGAAGACCTTGTAGAACCCGTAGTCGGTCACCTGCTTGGAGACGCGCAAGACGTGGTCGTGGTTGTTCGTCGTCGAGTAGAAGACCAGCGTGGTGTTCCTGTCGAGGTTGGGGATCATTCCCTTCAACTCGGCCAGGGGAACCGCCCCGGTGATCTTGTGGCTCTCGAAGGCGGACATCGCGTCGAAGACGCCGACGATCAGCGTCGTCTCCTTCTCGTCGATACGCTTCATCAGGTCGGTGACAGTGAGGTGTTTGATCGGGCTATTCATGGTTTTCCTTTCCGCCGTCGGGACGGCACGGGGACTGGACGCCGCGGCGCCAATCGTTGCTGTGAACATAATTAGTGTAGCAAATGTCTGCGCTTTGTCAACCCGGTGATTCGAACGGGGTCGAGTCTCCCCATCGCTCCACACGCCTGACGGGGCGTCAGAGACGCCACGACCGCAGGTCGCGCAGAGAGCAGGGGAAAGCTGCAGAGAGGCGTGGTCGGCGTGCCGCCGACGAGGGCAGGAGGCGCGCGGAGACAGCGGCCCTCGAGCGCCCGAGGAGAGGCCTCGGAGCCGGGGCCGCGGTCGCCAGCTCAGTCTTCGAGGGCCGGTTCCATCCCGAGGTTCTCGACAAGGAAGGCGTACTTGTCCGCGATCTCCTCGATCACCTTGGCCGTCGGGGTCCCGGCGCCATGGCCGGCCGCCGTCTCGATGCGGATCAGCACGGGCGCGTCGCCGCCCTGGCAGTGCTGCAGCTGGGCGGCGTACTTGAAGCTGTGGCCGGGCACCACCCGGTCGTCGGTGTCGGCGGTCGTGACCATCACCGCCGGGTACTCCGTCCCCTGCCGCAGGTTGTGGTAGGGGGAGTAGGCGTACAGGGCCGCGAACTCCTCGGGGTTCTCCGAGCACCCGTAGTCGGCGGTCCAGGCCCGGCCGATCGTGAACTCGTGGAAGCGCAGCATGTCCAT
>JAUIEM010000546.1 GCA_030428695.1 bacterium | reverse complement strand
GCGCCTTCTCGACCACCCGCCCGGCGTACATCACCACGACGTCGTCGGCGAGCTCGGCGACGACGCCGAGGTTGTGGGTGATCAGGATGATGCTCATCCCGATGTCTTCCTGCAGCTGGCGCATCAGGTTGAGGATCTGCGCCTGGATCGTCACGTCGAGAGCGGTGGTCGGCTCGTCGGCGATCAGCAGCTTGGGGTCGCAGGACAGCGCGAGAGCGATCATCACGCGCTGCTTCATGCCGCCGGACATCTCGTGGGGGTACTGGCGCACCCGCTTCTCCGGCGACGGGATGCGCACCTTGTCGAGCAGCTCGGTCGCGTGGTCGAGGGCCTCTTCCCGGGACATGCCCTTGTGCAGGCGCAGGGCCTCACCGATCTGCTCACCGACGGTGAAGACCGGGTTCAGGCTGGTCATCGGCTCCTGGAAGATCATGCCCATGTCGTTGCCGCGCAGCGCTCGCCGCTCGGCCGCGTCCATCGACAGGAGATCCTTGCCGTCGAAGGTGATCGAGCCGCCGACGATCTTCCCCGGAGGCTGCGGGATCAGGTCCATCACCGACATCGCGGTCACGCTCTTGCCGCAGCCGCTCTCGCCGACCACGCCGAGGGTGCGCCCCTTATTGACGGTGTAGCTGACGCCGTCGACCGCCTTGGCGACCCCCTCGTCGACGAAGAAGTAGGTCTGCAGGTTCTCGATCTCGAGCAGCGGCCCGGTCTCGACCAGCACCTTCTCGTCGTGCTTGGCCTGCGCCGCCTTCATGCGCTTGCTCTTGGCCTTCTTGCGTTGGCTCTGGGGTCCGCGCTTGCCCTTCTTCTTCTTGCTCATCGGGCGTCTCCTCTCAGAGCTTCAAGCGCGGGTCGAGGGCGTCGCGCAGCCCCTCGCCGACAAGGTTGTAGACCACGATGGACAGGAAGATCATGAAGCCCGGACACCAGATGATCCACCAGCGCCCTTCGCTCGAGACCGTCTCGCGCGCGTCGGACAGCAGACCGCCCCAGGACGGCACGGGGATCGTGACGCCGAAGCCGAGGAAGGACAGGCTGCTCTCGATCAGGATCGCCGCGGCGATGCCGAAGGAGATCGAGACCAGGATCGGCGCCATGCCGTTCGGCAGGATGTGGCGGAAGATGATGCGCGTGTTCGACACCCCGAGCGCCTGGGCAGCCAGCACGAACTCCTGGTCGCCGAGGCGGATGAACTCCCCGCGCATCAGCCGCGCGATGCTCGTCCATCGCGTCAACCCGATCACGATCATGATGTTGAAGATGCTCGGGGGCACGAAGGCGATCACCGTCAGGATCAAGAGCAGCGCCGGCACGCTCATCACGATCTCGATCAGGCGCAGGATCGCGAAGTCGACCCAGCCGCGGTAGTAGCCGGCCAGGCTGCCGAGCAGGATGCCGATGAAGCCGGCGAAGCCCATCGACACGAAGCCGACCGACAGGCTGATGCGCCCGCCCCACAAGAGCCGGGTCAGCATGTCCCGGCCGTTGTTGTCGGTGCCGAGCCAGTGCTTGCTCTCGACCGCCGGCTTCGGATCGTCCTCGTCCGGGGCGTCGCTGGCCTCTTCGGCCTCGTCCGCGTCCGGATCCTCGCTCGGACCGAACAGCAGCACCCAGGCGTGGGGCTCCTGGAAGCGCGCCTCCGGGTCGTTCTCGTTGATGCCGAAGGCGACCGGCGCCCAGACCACGCTCTCGAGCTCGATGCCGCCGTTCTGGATCTGGTCTTTGTAGTCGATGGTCTGCAGCACGTCGTCCCGGGTCGCCCACAGCATGCTGGCGAGCAGGGCGGGCACGAGACAGATCAGCATGCGCTTGCCGACGCTCTTCATCCCGCACCAGCCGAGGATCGGGAACAGCACGACGAGCAGCACCCAGGCCGGCATGAAGAACAGGTCGGTCGCTTCGAGGTCGGACAGCAGCGGATACAGCTCGATCGGCACGAGCTCGGCCGGCTTGCGCTCGGGCCGCGGCCCCTTGTCGGCGAGCAGCGCCCGGAACTCCGCCTGCAGCTGCTTCGCCTTGGCCTTCAGGTCGGCCGCCCGCTCGGGTTGCTGCGTCAGGTAGTCGGTCGCGAGCAGCTTCTCCGCCTCGACCAGCAGCGAGTCCGTCGTGGCCTGCACGTCCGGCGCCCGCTGCATCCGCAGGTAGGCGGTCTTGAAGCGCAGGGTGAAGCCGATCTCATCGAGCAGGGTCTCGAACTTCTCGCGCAGGTTGCCGCGCGCCTGCTCATACTCCGTCGTCCAGCGGCCCTGGGCGTGGGCGAGGAACTCCTTGAGCCGGTTCTGGTCGAGCACGTTCCCCGGCAGCGGATAGGCGAAGCCGATCGCCTGGGCGAAGCGCTCAGGCGGGGTCAGATCGGTCAGATCCTTGACGGTCACCGTGTCGAGGTCGATCGTCTTGAAACTGGGAACCTGGACCTGCAGGCTCTCGAGCGCGGCGAAGGCGGTCGAGACCGTGAAGGTGTTCTTGTTCCAGGACTGCTCCTCGATCTTCCGCTCGCAGGGTTCGATCAGCCGGATCAGCTCGAGGGCGGTGTCTTCCCCGACCCGCTCGTAGAGCTCGCGGACCTCGATCTCCTTCGACTCCCAGGCGGTCTTCTCCTTCTCGTAGCGGCCCGGCAGGCCCATCAGGTCGCTGCCGAGGACGCCGAAGACCAGCTCGCGGTAGACGGTGCCATAGCTCTTGCGGAACACGCCTTTGATGTAGAACGGCTTGTTGTTCGCGATGAACGGCGCGAAGATCGCGAGGCCGAACAGGAACACGACCATCCACGCCCCGATGACCGCGAGCTTGTCCTTGAAGAACTGGGACTTGACGATGTCCCAGTAGCTGCGTCCGGCGTACTTCTCCTGCTCCGCCTGGGCGGCGGCCGCGGAAGCTTCCTCCGCGCTCGGCGCGGGACCCGACGTTTCAGAGCTCATGCCATCACCTCAGCTTGATCGTCGGGTTGACCACGGCGTATAGAATGTCGGCGATCAGGATCCCCAACATCGTCAGCAGGCTCGACAGCGTGAAGATCGCGAGGATCACGTTGTAGTCGCGCCCGGTGATCGCCTCGAAGGACAGCTTGCCGAGCCCCCGCAGCGTGAAGATCTGCTCGATGATGACGCTGCCGGCGATCATCAGCGGGAGCAGTGTCGCGATCAGCGTGATGATCGGGATCAGCGCGTTGCGCAGCGCGTGCTTGAGCACGACCGTCCACTCCGACAGCCCCTTCGCCCGCGCGGTGCGCACGTAGTCCTGGCGGATCACCTCGAGCATCGCCCCGCGCTGCTGCCGGGAGATGTAGGCCAGGCCGCCGTAGGTCATGCACAACACCGGCAGCACCAGGTGCCACAGCCGGTCGAGCAGCCACTCGAGGAAGGACGCCCGGCGCACGACCATCACCTCGACGTTGACCGAGTCTCCGGCCCCGAGCCCCGCCGTCGCGCGCGCCTCGATGTCGAGCAGCGAGCCCTCGCGGAAGGCGAAGCCGGCGGTCGTCGAGTCGCTGCCGGTCTGGGCGCCGACCGCCCGCGACAGGCCGACCTTGCCGCCGGTCACGTCGGCGCCGTCGAGCTCGATCGAGACCTCGGTGGTGCCGCTGGTCGAGCCGCCGTCGAGCAGGCTGGCCCGCACCTCGAGCACCTCGCCGTTGTAGGGCAACCGGATCCCGCTCTGCAGGTCGCCGTCGGCCACGGGCAACGGCCCGAAGCGCATGATCTCGCTCGCGTCGTACTCGTCGGACTTCAGCCCGGCGACCGGGAAGATCTTCAGGTACTGCTCGGCGTTGCAGAAGTACAGAATGCACAGGGTGGCGACGAAGAAGTTCGGCAGGCTGTACAGGATGAACAAGAACGTCGAGACGATCTTGTCGATCAGCGTCCCCTTCTTCACCGCCGAGAATATGCCTATCGGTATCGCTATCAAGTAGATCAGGAAGAAGCTGATGAAGTTCAGCGTGATCGTGACCGGCATGCGCTCGACGATCTTCTCACCGACGGGCCGCTTGTCCTTGAAGGAGCGCCCGAAGTCGAGCTTGACCATGTTGCCGATCCAGATCATGTATTGGACCGGGATCGGCTTGTCGAGGTTCCAGTCCTTGCGGAACTTCTCGATCAGCTCTTTGGCCGCGTCCTGGGAGCCCATGTTGCCCCCGCCGACGCCGAGCTTGGCGGCCGCGGGATCGCCCGGGGCCAGGCGGGTGATGCAGAAGATGATCAGGGTCACGCCGATCAGGGTGATCGGCATCTGCATCAGGCGCTTCAGAATATAGGTTCTCACGACCCGGCGGCCTCCCTTCCTCAGAATCCGAGGCGCCCGGGCGGATCGGCCCGGGCGCTGCTCCTTGCCGCCGTGGCGGCGTGCGAAGAACCCCTACTGCAGCTCTTTCGGGATGTACCACTCCCAGAGCTGGTAGCCCGGCCGCAGTGAGTAGTGCTTCACGCCGCGGTACTTCCGGTTGTAGGCGCCCTTGTCCTTGATGCAGTAGAGGAAGGTGTAGGGCTGCTGGTCATGGATCATGCGGTGCAGCTGCTTCATCAGCGGCCGCCGCTCTTCGGGGTCGACCGCGGCCTGGGAGGCCTCGATCAGGGCGTCGGACTCGGCGTCGCCGAAGCCGCAGTGGTTCGAGCCGCGGTTCTCGGCGCCGGAGGTGTGCCAGAGCTGGTAGGGGAACTCGAGGAAGGTCGCCCACTCCATCTCCTTGACGTTCATCTTGATGCCGAGGCGCTCGAAGTTCTCGATCATCTGGGCGTACATCTTCTTGTTCGGGTGCGAGGCCGCGACCTGGTAGCTCAGCAGGGTGAACTCGAAAGGCTGGCCGTCCTTGTCGCGGATGCCGTCGCCGTCGCGGTCGAACCAGCCCGCCTCGAGCAGCAGCTCTTCGGCCCACTCGGGGTCGTACGGCAGGGGCTCGACGTCGTGGTCGTAGGCCGGGCCGAAGATGTACTGCGTGCCGGTCACGCGCTCA
>JAUIEM010000049.1 GCA_030428695.1 bacterium | reverse complement strand
AGGGCCCCAGAGCGCGGCCGAGCCGGGCGTACTCCGCGTCGCGCTCCGCGCCGGAGCGCTGCCCCTCCGCGATGTGCTGCAGCCGGGCCAGCGGCTGGCTCGCGGCGGACGACCTCGATCAGGGGCTCGATGCTCGTGATGTCGTGCATGGTGTCTCCGAGGAGCGGCGTTTCGCAGGCCACCGCGCCGTGCTACTCTGGGGATTCCCACCCCCCCGGAGAAGCGATGAAGATCCTGCGTACCCCCGACAGCCGGTTCGAGAACCTGCCCGGCTACCCGTTCGACCCGCACTATACCGAAGTGGACGGCCTGCGCATCCATCACGTCGAGGAAGGCCCCCCCGACGGACCGGTCGTGCTGCTGCTGCACGGCGAGCCGTCGTGGTCGTACCTGTACCGCACGATGATCCCGCCCCTGGCTGCCGCCGGCCTGCGCGCGGTCGCCCCCGACCTGGTCGGCTTCGGCCGCTCGGACAAGCCCGCCGCCCAGGAAGACTACTCCTACCAGCGCCATCTCGACTGGCTGCGCGGCTGGATCGAGGCGAACCACCTGCGCGACATCACGATGTTCTGCCAGGACTGGGGCGGGCTGCTCGGGCTGCGCCTGCTCGCCGAGCACACCGAGCGCTTCGTGCGGGTGGTCGCGGCGAACACCTTCCTGCCCACCGGCGACATGAACCTCGGCAAGTCCTTCCACAAGTGGCGCGAGCACTGTCGGACCGTCGACGTCCTCGACATCGGCAAGGTGATCCAGAAGGGCACGGTCGCCGAGCTGCCGCCGGAGATCGTCGCGGCCTACGACGCCCCCTTCCCCGACGAGAGCTACAAGGCCGGCGCGCGCATCTTCCCCTCGCTGGTGCCGGCGACTCCGGACGATCCCGCGACCCCCGCCAACCGCGAGGCGTGGAAGGTGCTGTACGGGCTCGAGCTGCCGTTCGTCACCGCCTTCTCCGACCAGGACCCGATCACCCGCGGGGCGGACATGCTGCTGCAGAGCGCGATCCCCGGCGCGAAGGACCAGCCGCACACGACCATCGCCGGCGCGGGCCACTTCCTGCAGGAGGAGAAGGGGCCCGAGCTCGCCGCCCTGTTGATCTCCCTGATGACCTGAGGACTGGAAGGGGTTACCCTGGGGGAACACCGCTCTCCCGGAGGCCGCGATGCGCCGCGTCCCGCTCCTTGCCCTGCTCTCCGCCTGCGCCCTCGCCCAGAGCGCCGGCCCCGCGCCGCTGGTCGAGCGCGGCCGTTTCCCCCTGCGCGACCTCGCCGGACCGCCGCCCGCGACGGACCTGCGGGTGCCGGCGGCGGCGCGCGACTTCTTCGCGACGGCGCTGGAGCCTGCCTTCGCCGCCGGCCAGGAGCGCTACGCCGACGGCGTGCCCTGGACGAGGCGGGCGGACGAGGCGGAAGCCCCGAGCCTGAACGTCGACCTGTTTGCGGTCAGCTTCCCGAGCCTGCTCGCCCTGCCCTCGGCGGACGCCCCGAACGCGACCGTCCACGGCTGGTACTACCGGCCGCGGGACCGGGAGGAACCGGGACCGGCGCTCGTCCTGCTCCATCATCTGCAGGATGACCAGACCATCGAGCACATCGTCGCCGACGCGATCGCCGCCCGGGGCATCGGCGTGTTCCTGATGTACCTGCCCCACTACGGCCCGCGGCGCGGGGCCCACAGCCCCCGCGACCTCGACTTCGCGCACGCCGAGGTGCTGCACGAGCAGGTCTCCCAGGGTATCCTCGACATCCACCTCGCCCGCGACTTCCTCGCCGCCCAGGAGGAGAACGACCCGGCGCGGCTCGGCCTGCTCGGCATCTCCCTCGGCGGCATCGTCGGCAGCCTGGCGGCCGGCGTCGACCCGGGCTTCGAGGGGGGCTGCGTGTTCGTGATCGCCGGCGGCGACTTCGCGAAGATGATCTTCAACGGCTCGCGGGAGGTGCGCAGCATCGCCCGCAGCTTCGACGCGCTCGGCATGGACGAGGACGCGGTGCGCGCCGCCCTCGTGCCCGTCGAGCCACTCGGCTGGGCCCACCGCATCGACGACCGGGTGCAGATGTTCAACGTCACCGAAGACGAGATCATCCCCCGCTCCTGCACCGAGCAGCTGGCCGAGACCATCTCCGGCGAGGTCGAGCTCGCCTGGTACGCGGGCAGCCACGTGATGCTCGGGCTGTACGTCGCCGAGATCCTCGACCGCATCGAGGGCTTCGTGTTCGCGACGGAGGCGGACCGGCAGTAGGCATGGGACACAGGAGGACAGATGATGCGCAAGACCACCCGACCGACCGTCCGCAAGGACCGCCCCCCGCTGAAGATCCGCACCGGCTTGCGGGCGGGCCTGGGCGGCGGCCAGGAGTTCGGCTACCACGAGAGCGGCGGCAGCGGATGAGGCGCGCGGGTTCCTGTTCCCGCTCCCGCGCACGGAGGTGCTCGCGGAGGACCGAACCATGCGCACGACCTGCCGCCCCTTTGGACGCTCCACACCGCTCGACGTCGACGCGGACGACGCGCTCTGCGCGCTCTGCGGCGAGCCGACCCGCGATCCCGACGACTGACAGTCCCTCGGCTCAGTGCACCGGCTGCAGGAAGCGCAGGTTCTTCTGCAGCAGCTCGGCGACCCGGTAGGTCGCGATCTTCTCGCCGGAGATCATCTCCGCCTCGAAGGAGACCTCGCCGAACATCCGCGTGTAGATCGCGGCGTCGGGCAGGAAGCGGCGCCGGATCGACAGCGACAGCGACAGGTTCAGCACGTCGTTGTCGGTGCAGATCAGCGCGATCGGCTTGCGCTTCTTGGTCGCGCCCTCTTCCTCGATGCTCGCGCGCAGCCCCTCCCACACCGCCGGATCGTGCAGGTTGCCCGGCACCGGGAAGAGCGGCGCGGGGTCGTGGCCGAAGGTGTCGGCGAAGATGCGCAGCTTCTCCGCGCCGTCCCTGTCGACGACGAAGAAGATGTCGCCCTGGGCCGTCGCGGGGTCTTCGAGCAGGGCCCGCAGCACCATCTGGCCGAAGTTGCCGAAGCCGACGATCACGTAGGTGTCCTCGTAGCCGCGGGTCAGGCGCTTGAGCTTGACCAGGGCGTCGGCGGCGATGCGGTAGGGGTTGAGGAAGGTGACCTCCTTCTTGAGCCGCTCGGGCAGGTTCTCGAGCAGCCCGGCGTCGGTGACCTGGGCGAAGGCGCGCAGACGCTTGCCGCGGTGCAGTCCGCGGGCGGTGGTCGAGGCGTTGATGTTCAGGATGTCCTTGGGGGCGAGGGCGAGGAAGCGCCGGGCGAGCGCGACCCCCGCGTCGAGCAGCACCGCCTCCTCCTGCATGTCCCCCATCACCACCCCGACGCCGAGCTCGCGCACCCTTGGCAGCAGCGGGTTGTCCGGGTTGATCTCGACGACGATCACGCTGGCTGCGCCCTCGCGGGCGACCAGGCGCTCGATGATCATCGCCGCCGTCCGCCCGAGGCCGCACACGATCGTGTGTTCGGTCTTGGCGCGGTACGAGCGCTTCCCGCCGCGGACCACCGCCAGCACCGCCTCGACCACGAACGAGGCGAGGGAGAGCGGGGCGAGGAAGCAGGCGACGTGGACCAGCGCGACAGCCCAGGCCGGCTCGCCGCTCGGCAGGCCCTCCGGCCCCGGATTGAGGACGAACAGCGAGAGGCTGCGGTACAGGGCCGAGAGGAAGTCGAGGGGCGCGCCGCCCTCCGGGGTCAGGGACAGGTAGCCGACCAGGCCGAGAGCGAGGGCGGTCGCGCCGACGAGCAGGATCAGGACGTTCTTCATCTGTCGTCCCTCAGAAGTGCGGAACCTCGCGGACCGGGCGCCGCCAGATCAGATCGGGGGAGAGCGGCCGGCCGGTCAGGTACTCCTCGATCAGGGCGATCGGCAGGCAGTTCTGGCGCAGGAAGGCCTCGTGGAAGTCGCGCAGGCTGAAGGCCTCGCCCCAGGCTTCCTGGCAGGCCGCGCGCAGCTGCAGGATCTGGTGGGCGCCGACCATGTAGGCCGCCTGGTACAGCGGGCTGTAGGTCATGTAGCGCTCGACCTCGCCGCGCGCGCCGGATTCCTCCAGCCCGACCCGCTCGATCATGAAGCGCACCATCGCCTCCTTGGACATGTCGCCGAGGTGGTAACGGGTCGAGACGATGATCCGGGCCGCCCGCAGCAGCCGCCAGAACAGGCTGCCGATGCGCTCCTCGGGGGTGCGGAAGAAGCCGTGCTCGTCGAGCAGCAGCTCGGTGTACAGCCCGTGGCCCTCGATGTAGAAGGGCGTCCAGCTGTAGGGGCCGCGCGCGGTGTTGTAGCGGTCGGCGTAGAAGCGCTGCAGGTGGTGGCCCGGGATCAGCTCGTGGGGGACGACGTTGCGGGTGAAGTGGCGGTTGTTCCCGAACATCGACTGCCACTGGCGCTCGGGGCTCATGCCCTTCTCGGCGAAGGCGACGCCCATGCGGTTGCCGCTGTAGTAGGCGAAGGGGAAGCGCCTCTGGTCCTCGCGGTCGATCGGCGTCAGGTACCAGATCTCCTCGGCCAGCGCCGGCACCCGGAACAGCGCCTTGTCGCGGCAGAAGGCGATCGCCTCGCGGGCGACCTCGGCGACCTCGCGCTCCTGCTCGCCGGGCGCGGCGACGTCCTCCTTGACCATCTGCAACGCGACCTGCCAGGGCTCGCCGGGGGCGATCTTCGCCGCCTCCTCGCGCAGCTGCGCCTCGATCGCCGCGAGCTGCTCCTCCCCGAAGGCGAGCAGTGACTCGGGGGTGTGCGGCACGCCGTGCATCGTCAGCTCGCGGGCGAAGGCCTCGCGGCCGATCGCGAAGGCGTTCTGGTTCTTGCGCGCCTCGAGCGCGCCGTTCATCCGCTCGCGGAAGTCCTCGCAGGCCGACTGCAGCGTGCCGAGGGGCTCGTGCAGCCACCAGGCGAAGTCCGGGTCGCGAGGAGTCAGCTGGTTGCGCATGCGCTCGGCCAGCTTCCGCCCCCGCTCGGCCCAGTCGCGGGCGCCGCGCAGCACCTCCAGGGACTCGGAACGCTCGCCCTTGCCGGCCTCCTCGAGCGCGGCGACCAGGGCGATCAGGCGGCGGGAGAGCTCGGCGTGGGGCCAGACGGCGGCGGAGCGCTCGAGCTCGGACAGGTCGACCAGCAGTGCGACCCCCGGGAACAGCCCCGCGACCTCGGGGAGCTGGGCGGCTTCCTGCTCGACGGCGAAGAGCTGCCGCTGAAGCCAGCTGCCGAATACGATATAGTCGAGCTGAGCCGCGCGGGGCAGCGCGCCGAAGGGCAGCGCCTCGAGAGTCTGCTGGCGCTCCTGGTAGAAGCGCGTCAGGCGCTGCAGACAGGCCGCGCCGCGCAACGCGTAGCGCTGCTCGAGGGCGCGCAGGTCGAGCGTGGTCGTGCGCAGCAGGTCGTCGAGCTCGGCAGCGGGCGCGCGGCTGAGCTCCTGGGCCGGGAGCGCGCTGAGCAGGCAAAGCGCGAGCAGGAGTCGCAGTGGTGGCATCGGTGTCCCCGGGTCGGAAGGTGGGTGGATGAGCGGCGATTATCGCAAGCCTGTGCTCCCGGCGCAACCGCGTCGGGACCCGTCGCAGGGCCCGCCGCGCCTGCTGCTGATCCAGGTCCGCAACGCCGGCGACCCGATGCTCGCCCACGAGCGGGCCTGTCTCTCGGCCCGGCTCGCCCGCCTGGCCCCAGCGCTGACCGCCCACAACGCGGTCGCCGAGCCCGCCCGCAAGGAGTGGCTCGACGGCGTCGACGGGGTCGTGATCGGGGGCTCGGGGAACTTCAGCGTGCACCACCCGCTCAGCCAGCCCTGGGTCGAGCCGCTGCGCGCCCTGCTCGAGGAGATCCTCGACCGCTCCCTGCCGGGCTTCGGGATCTGCTTCGGCCACCAGCTGCTCGGCCTGCACCTCGGCACGCCGGTCGCGACCGATCCCCACAAGGAGGAGCTCGGCACCCACGGCTTCCAGCTGACCGAAGGGGGGCTGAAGGACCCGCTGTTCAGCGCCCTCGACCTCGACTTCGAGGCCCACACCGGGCACAGCGACTGCGTGACCGGGGTGCCCGCAGGCGTCGAGCTGCTCGCCCGCAACGAGCGCCTGGAGACGCAGGCCTTCAAGGTGCGCGACAAGCCCTTCTACAGCGTCCAGTTCCACCCCGAGCTGCTCGCCGGAGAGGCCCGTGAGCGCTACCTGATGAGCAAGGCGACGACGCCCGAGAGCCTGCGCCACGCCGAGCGCTTCCGGCCGATCGATGCGCCGCCCGTCGACCTGTTGTCGCGTTTCGTCGCCGGACTCCCCCGCCGCGACGAGGGCCCCTGACGATGGATGTCGGACCCGGCATCTGGTAGACAGGAACAAACATGAGTGACCCGATCGACGTCTCCAGCCTCGCCGACTCCTCGGAAGCCTCCGAGGACACGCTCGCGGTGCGGGTCTCCGAGCTGGCGGCCGACTTCCTGTGGCTCGACAACCGGGAGGTGAAGGCCTTCCTCTCCGAGCTGCACGGCAAGTACGGCGACCGTTTCGACGCGCTCAAGATCTTCCACGACCCGATCCACAAGCTCGAATACCACGACGTGCTCGACGCGATGGCATCCGCCGAGCTCGAGCTGGTCGCGGCCGAGCTCGACAGCTTCGCGAAGCAGAAGAGCCAGCGCCTGGAGCTGCAGCAGCAAGAGCGCTACGCCGAAGAGCAGGCGCTGACCGTCGCCGAGCTGCGGCTCCTGTACAGCGAGCTCGACGCGGCGAGCGAGTTCACCCAGGAGCAGCTGCTCAAGGCCTACGAGCGCTGCCTGAACTCCGAGACCCTGCCGCTGAAGATCGAGGAGAGCCTCGAGCAGTCCTTCCGCCAGACCGTCTTCTCGAAACGCACCGTCGAGAACCTGGTGATCATGCAGCTGGTGCTCGGCATCCCCGAGCCGCTGGTCGAGCGCGACCTCGGCAAGTTCACCTTCTACCTCGACAAGGTCGAGGCCCGCCTGCGCGAAGAGGTCACGCCCCTGATCGACGGCTGGCTGAGCTTCATCCTGCGGCGCGCCTTCGAGCGCCACGACGGCCCCCTGAGCTACCCGCCGGCCCCGCGCTTCCAGCTCGAGGCCCTGCTCGCCGCCGGGCTGCCCAAGCGCGCCTGCATCTACTACATCCTGCTCGACCGGGCGAAGGGCACCGAGCAGCTGATCATCGACAGCATCGCCGAGATCCAGGGCAAGCCGGTCAGCGAGGTCGCGTCCGCCTACACGCGCGTGTTCCGGACCTTCCCGGAGACCAAGCTGCCGAGCTACGGGCCCCGCTCCCTCGCCGCCCTCGACCTCGAAGAGGACGCGGGCAAGCGCCGCCCGCCGGCCGAGCAGCAGGGCCTGCTCTTGCGCCTCGCCGCCGAGCAGGGCTACGCGCTGACCGCCGCGGACGACGCGATGGCCGCCGAGATCAAGGCCGGCGACGTGATCTTCCTCGACCCCGAGCACAAGGCGAAGGACGGCGACCTCGTCCTCGCCCGCTACCGCGTCGGCGCCGAGAGCCAGCGCGTGGTGCGCCGCTACGTGCGCGGCAGCGACTACGTGCAGCTGCTGCCCGACCGGCTCGGCTCCGACCTCGACGTGCTGACCTTCCGCCACACCGACGACGGCCTCGAGCTCGACGGCGCGGCGGCGGAGCTCGAGATCGAGGCGGTCGTCGTCGGCCTCCTGCGCCGCTACCACCCGGGACGCTGCGCCTCGGAAGGTTGAACCCGTTCGGAGCCGGGCTGAAGGTTGACGCTTCTGTCGCGGTCTGAAAGATCGGGCGGGCGCGGGCCTTCTTCCCGGTGAGGCCCACCCCCCCACAGAGGAGCCGCACGTGGCACGCACCGTAGAGAAGACCGAAGCGATCGCGTCGAGCGGGATCCAGCTCGAGAGCGGGATGCCGATCTGCCAGACCGACCTGCCCCTCGACTGGTACCAGGCGGAGTTCAAACCCTACGCCGAGGAGTACCTCGCCCTGCCCGACCGCACCCCCGCGTCGGTGCTACCCTGGATGGACAGCTATATCAAGCCCGCCCTCGCGCACTTCGGCGACAGCCTGATGCTGCTCGCGCACTACTACATGGGCGGCGAGATCGTCAAGCTGGTCGAGCGCTACGGGGGCTCGATCGCCGACAGCTACCTGCTCGCCAAGCAGGCCGTGATGCACCCGGGCACCAAGCTGTTCGTCGAGTCGGCCGTGCACTTCATGGCCGAGTCGATCGCGATCCTCAAGCACGACGACCAGGAGGTGTACATCACCAACCCCAAGGCCGGCTGCACGATGGAGATGATGGCGAAGGAAGACCACGTCGTGCCGGCCTTCGAGGCGCTACACGAGCGCTACGGCGACGACCTGGTCGTCATCGCCTACATGAACACCTCCGGCCGCGTCAAAGCCCTGGCGGGCCGCACCGGCGGGGCCGTGTGCACGAGCAGCAACGCGCCGAAGATCCTGCGCTGGGTGCGCAAGCAGGGCAAGCGCATCCTGTTCGTGCCCGACCTGCACCTCGGCGTCAACACCGCGCATCGGGTCGGCATGGACCCGGCGAAGCTGTTCCGCTGGAAGGGCGGCCGCGAGGGCGCGGACTACTTCCCGGCCGGCGCCGAGCTCGAGGCGCTCGACGCGGCGGAGATGATCCTCTGGGGCAGCTACTGCGGCGTCCACACCATCTTCACCCCGCGGCAGGTCGAGTACTGGCGCGCCCAGGGCTACGGCGTGCACGTCCACCCCGAGTCCCCCTACGAGGCGGTCGCCGCCGCCGACGGCAACGGCTCGACGGCCTACCTGTGGAAGACGGTGATGGAAGCCCCGGCCGGCAGCAAGCTCGCGATCGGCACCGAGGGCCACTTCGTCAAGAACGCCCGCGAGCAGGCCGAGCGGCGGGGGGTCGAGGTCGTGCACCTCGCCGACATCCCCGAGCCGGGCTACGCGAGCTTCGGCTGCGGCTGCGCGACGATGAGCCGCAACGACCCGCCCCACCTGGTCGCGATGCTCGACCTGTTGCACAAGGGCCGGGCGCCGGACATCAACCACGTCCTGGTCGGCGACGCGGTCGACGAGGCGAGCGGCGTGCGCGAGCGGCTCGACGCCGCCTCCCGCGAGGAGATCCGGCGCGACGCCCGGCGCTCCCTCGAGCGCATGATCGAGATCACCGAGGCCGGCTGAGCCCGGTTTCCGGGCAACCAGATTCTGGGCACGGCTGCCAGAATCTGGGCAGCTCCCTCCCTGCCCGACCGCATGAACACGTCTTCATTTTTTGGCACGCGCCTTGCTTTCCTCCCCGTGACAAGAAACACACGTCCTTGACGCAGGAGGGAATCCCATGCCTCTGGTACTCAATCTCTGGCTCGGTGACACCAAGCGCAAACTGATGTTCGGCGGGACCAACTACGGCCACGCGGCGATGTGGCTGCCCGGCGCGGGCGACCACATGAAGAGCGCCTACATCAGCTGGTGGCCCGGTAGCGGCACCCGCGAAGAAGGCAAGAAGGGCAAGACCTACTCGGTCAAGCACTCGAAGAGTCGTACCGTCAAGGACGACATGTGGTCCGAGTACAGCAACCGCTACCGCTCGAAGCTGCTCTTCTCGATGCCCCTGAGCGACCTCGACTTCTTCACCGAGGCGACCAAGGACGAGATGGGCCGCAAGATGCTGGCGACCAAGCTGTTGTCGGCCTTCAACCAGAATGGCGGCGGGTTCACGACCCAGGAATCCCAGGTCCTGGTCGGCGTCAAGACGGAACACAAGCAGTGGGTGATCGAGGATCTCGCCAAGGGCAAGTGCTACATCGCCCACCGCGGCAGCAACGATATCAAGATCATGCAGCTGACCGGCCACCGCTTCTTCGGCTCCTTCGAGGTCGAGAAGAAGCACACCGGCGACCGCGGCGAAGCGGTCACCTTCTACAAGTGCGGGAGCTACCGGAACTGGCTCTCCGACGCCCTCGACAAGTGCAAGCTGCCGAACGACGAAGAGAGGTGGTACGCGAGCGTGCTGTCCGACAACCAGAAGCTCGTCTACATGGACCACAAGGGCTTCCACACCTACTACCTGTCGATCGTTCCCTCGGCGACCAGCGACAGCCACTGCACCGTGCGGGTCTACCGCTGGACCGCCGCGATGAAGGCGCCGGACGTGGTCTTCCGCCTGCCGACCGTCTCCCACGAGGGCTACGGTCTCGACGACGAGGCGATCCGCCGCTGGTGGTTCGCGGTCGACCAGAGCGAGGCGAAGTGGAGCACACTGGACAGCAACTGCTCGACGGTGGCCGCGACCGCCCTGTTCGTCGGCGGCGCACGCAGCTACTGCAAGCCGGCCACCACCTCGAGCTGGCTGTGCTGGACTCCGTCCTCCGTCCTCGAGTACGCCAAGAAGCTCAAGGACGCGATGGAGGCGAACAAGGATCGTCCCCAGCAGCTGCCCGACGGGCTCGAAGACTTCAACCTCAACGACATCCTGCCCGAGACCGGCTACGACCCGGAGCGCGAGAGCACCTCGATCGTGTGGACGCGCAGCAAGTTCCGCAAGGAGACCAGCCTCGACTGGCACACGCGGCCGAAGAAGTTCAAGCAACTCGACCAGCTGCTGCGGGAGTACAACGGTCAGACCTGGGGTACGATCTCCCGGATGTGCAAGCTCGACGACATCCTGAACAAGGTCGCCGAGATCTTCATGGCCAACCCCGAGACCAAGCGCAAGGCCGGCCTGCTGCAGCTCGCCGAGCGCTGTATCACCGAGCGCGCCGCCCTCAAGCTGAACTGGCAGGTCTTCGACGACGACAAGAAGAAACGTGGCTGGAAGCTGTACCGGCCCTCGATGCTCGCGCTGCTCAGCCCGTACATCCGCGAGATCGCGGCCAACCAGAACAATGAGGACAAGACCGAAGAGGAAGAGCCCGTGGTCGACACCACGCACAGCCCGGACGTGATCGCGCGCAGCGACGCCTTTGGCGTCGCGCAAACGACGGGCACCCGCGAGCGGTCCGGTTCCTGCTTCTTCTGAGTCTGCCCCCTTGGAAGTGCGACCCCCGGGGCTCGAAGGAGCCCCGTTTTTTGATGGCCCCGGGCACCCGGGCGTGCGACGCTGGCGGGGGATGGATCGAGCTTCGAGGGATGCCGATGGAGAGGAACGGGAGGAGGAAGGGTCTCGCGGGGCCCCGGAGAACGGCGCGGACGCTGCTGTGCGGAGCCGTCCTCCTGCTGTGCCTGGGCTGCTCCTCGACGGGCGGCGCAGCGTCGGAGGGGCCCCCGGCCAAGACGCAGGCCATCCCGCCTGCGGACGCAGCCGGAACCGCCGTCGGTGAGCCGCTCGCGGAGGCGCCGTTCGCGCTCGAGCTGCCCGCGTTCCAGCTCGACGATCCCCACGGCGACGGCCACGCCTCCGCCGACCTTGTCGCCCGCGGCCTGGTGTTGGTGATCAGCGCGCCGACGATGGCCAACGAGGAGGTCCAGAAGGCCTGGGTCGGCGCGCTGCTCGACGCGCGGCCGGCGGGCACCGCGAAGCGGCTCGGGCTGCTCGAGGACATGGAGGCCGCCTGGTTCGACGAGCTCGCGCTCGAGCGCATGCGCGAGGAGGACGACCCCGATGCGCCGCCCGCGCTGTTGATCGACGAGGACGGAGCGGTCCGCGCCGCCCTCGGCGTCGCCGAGGAAGCGACCGCGGTGCTGGTCTACTCGCCCGCGGGCAAGCTGCTCGCCTGGACGCGGGACGAGCCGTCGGAGGCCGATGCCCAGAAGCTCTGGCGGGTCCTCCTCGAGGCGGAGCCGGAGTGAGGCGAGTGAACGGGACTCGAGAGGAGATCGCCTGATGCGTGAAGCACCCCTTCGCATCGACGTCTGGTCGGACATCGCCTGCCCCTGGTGCTACGTCGGCAAGCGCCGGCTCGAGGCCGCCCTCGCGGACTTCGACCGGCCCGTCCAGGTCGTGTGGCGGGCCTTCGAGCTCGACACGACGGCGCCGCGGGTGCGCGACCCTGCCCTCTCCTACGCCGCGCGCCTCGCGGCCAAGTACGGCGTGCCGGTCCCGGCGGCCGCGGAGATGATCGCGCGCATGACCGCGACCGCCGCCGCCGACGGGCTCGACTTCCGCTTCGACATCATCCGCCCGGGCAACACCTTCGACGCCCACCGGCTGCTGCACCTGGCCGGGGAGCAGGGCTGCCAGGACGCGCTCAAGGAGCGGCTCTTGCGCGCCTACCTCAGCGAGGGTGTCGCGATCGGCGAGCCCGCGGCCCTGCGTCCGCTGGCGGTCGAGGTCGGCCTGGAGCCCAACGCCGTCGACGCCCTGCTCGCAGGGGACCGGTGCGCCGAAGAAGTGCGGGCGGACGAGGCGGAAGCGGCCGCGCTCGGCATCCGCGGCGTGCCCTTCTTCCGCATCGGGGCCCGCCACGCCGCCTCCGGCGCGCAGCCGGCGGAGGTCCTGCAGAAGGCGCTCGAGGCGGCCTGGGCGGAACACGCTCCGCCCGCCGTCGAGGGCGAGGTCTGCGGGCCGGAGGGCTGCGGCCCGGCGTAGGTCAGGCCTCCTCAGCCGGCTCCTCCGGCTCCTGCGCCCGCCGCCAGGCCGCGACGCACAAGGCGTAGACCTGCTCGGCGTCGCGCAGGCCGCGGAAGCGGACCAGCCGGGGGTCGCCCGGGCCTGCGGGGCGGCTGGTATGGACATAGAGATCTTCCGGTCCCTGTCCCGCCCCGAGGGAGGGCGGGAGCAAGCCGCAGGCGGCGAGCTCCTCGAGGTCGGTGGGAAGATCGCGGACCCCGTCGCCGTCGGCGTCCTGCGCGAGGAAGCTCTCGCAGGCGGCCTGGATGGTCTCGAAGTCGGCTTCGACCAACCCAGTGCCCCCCCGCCTCGCGGGAGAGTTGATCAAGGACGCGAAGATGTAGCCGAGGCACAGGAGGACCCCGAGAAGCACGCACAATGCCATGAAGGGCCCGGCGTTCGCGTCCGATTCCCTCGGTACCGTCGCGGCCAGGCAGGGATCGCGGGCTTCGTGCATCCGATTCCTCCGCTCCAACGTTGCATGCACGAGGGGAACGCGCAAGTCGGCCTTCGCCGTTCTGCGCTCAGCCCCGCAGCGCCGCGAGCTCCCGCACCAGCTCGCTGAAGGCGATCGGGCCGAGCTTCCCGAGCGGCACGGGGCTCTCCAGAGCGCCGGGGGTCTGCGGGCTGTTCTCGAGCCAGGCGAGGTCGATGCCCGGCGTGATCGGCAGGCGCAGCACGGCCGGGCCCTTGGGCGTCGGGACCGTGCGCAGCCATGCGCCGACGTGGCCGGCGGAGTCGCGCCGCCAGCCCCGCGACTCCATCATGCCGAGCAGCTTCTTGCCCTCGATCGTCCCGCCGACATGCCGCGTGAGCTTCTTCGCCTTGCGTTCTTTCGCGGTCGGGGTGAAGGTCTCGCGGCCGAGCTGGGGGAAGGGCTGGACGAGCTCGTAGTCGCCGAAGCGCTCGCTCCAGGTCGGCAGCTCGTCGGGCATCGACAGCGGATGGGCGATACGCACGCGCGCGTCGGCCGGCAGCGCGAAGTCGTCGTCCTCGATGTCCGCCAGGCCTCCGTCGGCGCAGACCCGGAAGCGGACGCCGTCGACGACTTCCCAGACCAGGCCCGCGCAGAGCTGGCGGACGAGCGGATGGGCGACGAGGAAGCGCTCGAAGTCGGCGGCCGGCCAGGTGCGCTGGCTCTGCAGGGCGCGCTCGAAGCGGCGGCGCTGGCGGTCGGCGATCGCCTCGACGTCCTTCTTGAAGGCCTGGTAGCGCTTGCGGGCGGCCGCGAGCTTCGCCTTGTCGTCGCTCTTGCGGCTGCGGGGGAAGCTCTTCTGGCGCGTGCCCGCCGCGTCCTCCAGCCGCAGGCCGAGGGCGCCGTCGAGGCGGACGACGAACGTCCGCGGACCGAAGTCGAGCGGCAGGCTGCCGTCCTCCTCGAGGCCGAGGGCCGGCACCGTGCGGTCGGCGAGCGCGTCAGCGCTGAGCCCGCGGGCCGCGGCGACCTCGCCGAGCAGGCGTCGGACCTGCGCCTTCACCTGATCGAAGCGCGCGGTCGAGGCGACGTGGGCGAGGTGCATCAGGGCCTGGTCGCTGCCGGCGGCGGCGAGGGCCTCGGCCGCGCGTGCGGCGTGGGCCTTCTTCTTCTGCGCCCAGCCCCGCAAGAGCTCTCCCACCCGGCGCACCGCATCGGGCGCGGGGAGCTGGGTGCAGGCGTGGAGCATCCAGTCGTGGCGACCGGGGGCGCCGGCGAGCACCCACTGCTCGAGCAGCGCACACAGCCAGGCGTCGAGCGAGTCCGGCGTCACGGCCTCGGCGACCAGGTCGAGGCCCGGGTAGCGGGGGAGGCGCTCGACTGTGCGCAGCATCTCGAGCAGCGCCTCGATCGCGTCGGCCGGCAGCGCCCCACCGGACCGCAGCAGCAGCGGCGGGAGCCGCTCGACGAGCAGGAAGGCCGGCGCCTTCGGCGGCTTGCGCGCGACGTCGAGAGGATCGCGCTCGAGCACGGGAGCGAGCGCCGCCAGGGCCTCGTCGCCGTAGCGGGCGGCGGCCGCCCGCACGGTCTGGTGGTGACCGCCGGCGAGCAGGATGGCGAGGGCTCCCACGGCCTCTTTGCGCGCCTTCTTGTCCGCGCCGAGGGCGTCCGGGAGCAGGCCGAGGGCGGCGTTCGCGGGGTGGCGCAGGAACCAGCCCGCGGCCTCGGCGCGGAAGTTCTTGCGGCGCGCCGCGACCCGCGCGAAGCTCGGCGCGAGGCGCGGGGAGTCGACCGCGAGCGCGGCCTCGAGGTACACCGGCCCGCTCTCCCACTGCAGGAACTTCCACCACCTCCCGCGCACCAGGCCGGGCAGGGCGGCGAGTCCGTGGGTCTGCAGGAAGTGGCGGACGTCCCCCGCCACGTCCGCGCCCTCGTTCCAGGCCACCAGGGCCTCCGCGGCGGGGACCCGCGCGCAGACGTTCGGCGCGCCCTTCTTGTGCCACCAGTCGCGGTCGGCGAAGTGGAAGTCGCCCTTCGCGCGCTTCTCGCGCCAGGCCGCCCGTTGCTCTTCCCCCATCTCCGGCAGATGCGCCGAGCCTTCGCCGTAGTCCCGGGCGAGGAAGTCCGGATCGATGTGCTCCTCGAGCTTCGCGGGGAGGGTCAACGCCAGCACCCGGGGCTTCGGCTTCTTCCCCTTGCGCGGGCGCCAGGGCCGCTCACGCAGGAGCGGCGGAACATCCTCCGCGGCGGCGACCGGTCCGGATGCGGCCTCGGCCCGCTCGGCCCCCTCGCGCAGCGTGTCGAAGGCGGTGCGGGCCGCCTTCCCGAGGTCGCGCGGGTCGACCTCCGCCAGCAGCTCCGGCCAGGCGCGGAAGGTCTCGGCGACGGTCGGTCCGACGATGCGGTGGCCGAGGAAGGGCGCGAGCTGGCGCGCGGCGGCGGGGCTGCGGAAACAGCCGAGCGCCGCGGCGAGCTGCTTCGGCGGGGTCTTGAGCAGCGGACCGTGCTTCGGCTTCTTCAGCCCCCGGCCCAACAGCTCCGTGAGCAGCGGCAGCGCCTGGCCCTCGAGCATCGCCGCGGCGATGTCCAGCGCGTGGTTCCCGATCAGCTCGCGGGCGTTCGGGAAACGGTCGGCGAAGGCGAGGACCACGGCCGGATCACGCGCCGCCCCGAGCAGGAAGCCGACGTGGTAGGGACGCAACGCGGTGTCCGCCAGCAGCTCCGTCAGGTCGCCGTCCGCCCAGGACTCATCGGGGAAGATCGCTGCGAGCCGTGCCCGGCGCAGCGGGGGCAGCGCCGGCCGCAGCTCTTCGGCGCGCCGCCGCGCCGCGGCGTACTCCTCCTCTGGCGCGGCGCAGACCGCGTGGCGCAGGGGCAGATGGTCGGGACGCCAGCGGTACCCGTGCGGACCGCTCTCTTCGACGAGGAAGAAGCCCCCCCGCCAGTTGCCCGGGTAGTGCAGGCCGAAGTCGAGGCAGCGGAGGTAGGCGTCGAGGGCGACGACGAGTCCGTGGGCCGCGACGATGCCCGGCACGAGCGAGCGCGACGGATCCGCGCGTTGGCCGACGACCAACGCCGCCCCGAGCACCTCGGGGGAGGCGGCGGCGAGAGCCTCCTCGGTCGGCGCGCGCAAGAGCGCGTGGGTCGCCTCGCGCAAGGGCTGCAGGTGCAGCTGGCCGAGATCCGGTTCGAGGGCCGCGAGCTCTTCGGCCTTCTTCAGGCCGCTGGTGACGTGGCGCGCGATCTTCCGGTAGCCCTTCTCGAGGCGCTCGAGCGTGTTCGCCCGCTGCCGCGCCGTCGGCACGACCGCGCTCCCCGGCAGGCCGCGCCGGGGTAGAAGCTTCGCGCGCAACTTCGGGTTGTGGATCTCGAACACGGTGACCTCCCTGTCAGCGCGGGTCGCTTCCGCCCTCGCCCGAGCCCGCGATCACCGCGTCGACCGCCTCCTCGAACGGGCGCAGCCGGTCCTCGGGGAGCCGCCCCGATGGATGGCGGAGACTCCGTCGACGCCTCAGTCCTGGTCCGGTTGGCCGTCGCCGGAGCCGCCTTCACCGGAGCCGCCCTCGCCCGAGCCCTCGTCCGCGGCGGCATCGTCGTCGTCCTCTCCGAGGGCGTCGACCTTCTCCTGGAGGTTGTCGACGACCGCGGGCATGCCTCCGTTCGCGTACAGCCGCTTGACCTCGTACTTGTAGTTCTTCGCCAGCCGGGCCGGATCGGTGTAGACGTCGACCACGCGCCAGCCGTTCCGGTCCCGCGGCGGATCGAGCACGAAGTCGATCTTGACCGCGTCGATGCCGACCGCCTCGACCACGGTCTGCCCGTCCTCCTGCCGCTCGCCCGTGAAGCTGAGCTCGGTCTCGGCGAGGCTCTGCCGGACCTCGGCGACGAACACGTCGTCGAGCTTCTCGCGGAGCGTCTCGCGCTCCCGGGCCGGCAGGACCAGGTCGCCGATCACCTCCTTCGCGAAGCCCTCGAAGTCGAGGAAGGCCGCGATCTCAACGGCGCAGCGCGCGCGCTCTCGCGCGTCGCCCGAGCGGGCGAGCTGGCGGAGAGTGCGCTGTTGGGCGCGCAGGAACTCGGTCGCCGGACCCGCGAGGGCGGTGCCGGCCAGGAGGAAAAGCAACAGAAAGCGCATCGGAAGTCCTCGTCGGTTTCCGGCCGATGGTACCGCGCGCCCCGCGCGACCACCATCCGGCTCTCGAACACCTCAGGAAGGGACGGCGCCATCTTCCCGCGCATTCGACCTCCCGAACGCCCCGTGGCGCCCCTCCCCGGCGACGAAGCGCCCGGCCCCGCGGCGCGCTTCCGCCAGCACCTCCACCCCCCGCCGGTGCTCGGCCCGCAGCGCCGCCTCGAGCGTCTCCCCCAGGCCCCCGTAAGCGCTCGCCCGGTCGGCCCGCAGGCAGGCGGAGGGGAAGGCCGCGAGCTCGGCGGCGAGGGCCTCGGCGGCGGCGCGGCTGGTGCCGTCGGGCACGCGCCGGTGGGCGAGGCCGATCGCGAGCGCCTCCTCGGAGCCGACCGGCCGCCCGGTCAGGATCAGGTCGAGCGCCCGGCTCAGCCCGATCAGCCGCGGCAGCCGGGCCGTCCCGCCATCGATCAGCGGCACCCCCCAGCGCCGGCAGAACACGCCGAAGACCGCGCTCTCCTCGACGACCCGCAGGTCGCACCACAGGGCGAGCTCGAGGCCGCCCGCGACCGCGTGCCCCGCGACCGCGGCGACCACCGGCTTGGTGAGGAACATCCGGGTCGGGCCGAGGGGGCCGTCGCCGTCTTCTGCGAGCGGGAACTCCGCCCCCGCGGCGACCGCCTTGAGGTCGGCGCCGGCGCAGAAGCAGCCGCCGGCGCCCCACAGCACCGCGGCGTCGGCTTCCTCATCCTGTTCGAAGTCCCGGAAGGCCCGCGCCAGCGCCGCGGCGGTCGCGGGGTCGATCGCGTTGCGCACGGCGGGGCGGTCGAGGATCACCGTCGTGACCGCGCCCGCCTTCTCGACCCGGACGCTCATCGCTCCCGCAGCGCCTCGAAGGCCTGCGCCCGGGCGATCTGCGCCTGCTGGTAGCGCTCCGGCCGCGCCTGCCGCACCGCCAGGGCCTGGCGCGCCGCCTCGGGGAAGACGATCTGCTCGCGGTTGGCGGCGATGCCGGCGAGGATCTCCGCGACCGCCTCCTCGACCGGGATCGCCCCGCCGCTCTCGGCGACGATCTGCGCCCCGGTCTCGCGCGGCAGGCCGACGCACTCGGTGCCGGCGAGCACGTTGGTCGCGACGAAGCCCGGGCAGACGACGTTGACCTGCACCCCGTGCACCGCCGCCTCGCTGCGCAGGCAGCCGCCGAAGCCGACCACCGCGTGCTTGCACATCGTGTAGGCCGCCAGCCCGGGCACCGGGACCAGCCCGGACAGCGAGGCGGTCAGCACGATGCCGCCCTCGCCGCGCGCGATCATCCGCGGGTACAGCGCCCACACGCAGTGCAGCACCCCCCACAGGTTGACGTCGACGCAGCGCTTCCAGTGCTCCGGCTCGAGGTCGCGCACCAGGCCGAGGTTGCCGACGCCGGCGTTGGCGAACAGCAGGTCGACCGGCCGCTCTTCCCAGAGCTCCGCCGCCACCTTCGCGCAGGCCTCGGCGTCGGTGACATCGAGCTGCCGGGCGACGGCGTCGCGGTCGGAGGCGACGATCTCGGCGACCAGCGCCTCCGCCCCGGCGAGGTCGCGGTCGGTGATCAGCGGCCGCGCGCCGAGCTCCGCCAGGCGCAGGGACAGGGCGCGGCCGATGCCGGAGGCGGCGCCGGTGATCAGGGCGGTCTTGCCGGCGAAGAAGTCCTCCGGGCTCATGCGAGGAAACCTCCGTCGACGGTGAAGCAGGCGCCGGTGGTGTAGCTGCCCGCGGGTGCGCACAGGTACAGGACCAGCGGGGCCATCTCCTCGGGCTGGGCGACGCGGCCGAGGGGGATCTGCTTGAGAATCATGCCGAGGATGGCGGGGTTCTCGGTCAGGCCGCTCGCGAAGCGCGTCTCGGTCAGCCCCGGCAGGAGCGCGT
This sequence comes from bacterium, assembly GCA_030428695.1. The sequence goes on along the minus strand of JAUIEM010000049.1, from coordinate 14,649 downwards.
TGACACGGATGCCGTCGTTCGCGAGCTCCTTGGCGAACAGCTTCGTCATCGAGATCAGGCCCGCCTTGGTGATCGAGTAGATGCCCTGCATCTGCGCCGGTCGCACGCCGTTGATCGAGGCGACGTTGACGATCGCGCCGCCGCCGGACTTCTGCATCAGGCCGACCGCCTTCTGGGTCAGGAAGAAGCAGCCCTTGAGGTTGACCCCGAAGGTCTTGTCCCAGGCCCACTCCTCGACGGTCAGCGCCGGGCCGAAGTGGGGGTTGGTCGCGGCGTTGTTGACCAGGATGTCGAGGCGGCCGGCCTGCTCCTCGAGGCTGGCGATCGCTGCCTCGATCATCTCGAGCTTGCCGGTGTGGCAGACCAGCGGCGTCGCCTGGTGCCCGTTGGCGCGGATCTTCTCGGCGACCGCGGTCAACCCCTCGAGCTTGCGGCTGGCGAGGAAGACGTGGGCGCCGCGCGCCGCCAGCAGCGTCGCGATCGCCTCCCCGATGCCGCGGCTGGCGCCGGTGACCAGGGCGACCTTGCCGGTCAGGTCGAAGAGCTTGTCGAAGTCCATGGCGTCCTCACAGTGGTGAAGTCGCGATCACGCTGCGCGCGACCGCGTCGAGGCAGGCGACCAGCTTGGCGAAGCGCGCCATGCGCTGGTCCTTGGTCTGGCCGTGGTAGTAGCGGTAGTAGATCTGCTGGGCGATGCCGGCGAGCCGGAACAGGCCGAAGCAGTAGTAGAAGTCGATCGCCGACACGTCGCGCCCCGAGCGGGCGGCGTACTCCTCGGTCAGCCGGGCGCGGGTCCAGGCCCCCGGCGCGTGGGTCGGCAACATGCGCAGGGCCTGCATGTGCGGAGGATCGCCGGCCTCGACCCAGTAGGCGAGGGAGTTCCCGAAGTCCATCAGCGGATTGCCGACGGTCGCCATCTCCCAGTCGAGCACGCCGCTGATGCGCGTCGGGTCGGCCGGGTCGAGGACGACGTTGTCGAGCTTGTAGTCGTTGTGGATCAGGCTCGGCGCCGGTTCCTCCGGCAGCTTCTCCGCCAGCCAGGCCATCACCTCCTCGCAGTCCGGCACGTCCCCGGTGCGGGCGGCGCGGTAGCGGCGGCTCCAGCCTTCGACCTGGCGGCGGGTGTAGCCCTCGGGCTTGCCGAAGTCGGCGAAGCCGCACGCCTCGAGGTCGAGGCCGTGCAGCTCGAGCTGGACCGCGAGCAGGTTCCCGCACAGCTCCCCGAAGCGCTCCGGGCCGAGGTCGATGCCCTCCGGCAGCTCGCGCCGCAGGATCACGCCCTCGAGCCGCTCCATGCCGTAGAAGGGCGCCCCGAGCACGGCGGCGTCCTCGCACAGGAAGAGCACCTTCGGGCAGTAGGGGAAGTGCGGAGCGAGGCGCTCGAGCACCCGGTACTCCCGGCCCATGTCGTGGGCGGTCTTCGCCTTGGTGCCGTGGGGCGGCCGGCGCAGCACCAGCTGGCGCTCGCCGAGCCGCGCGAGGTAGGTCAGGTTCGAGAAGCCCGCCGGGAACTGCAACAGCTCGAAGCTGCCCTCGCGGATGTCGAGCGTCTCGCGCAACCAGGCCTCGAGCCGGGCGCTGTCGAGCTCCTCGCCCTCGCGGATCGGGCGCGCGCGGTCGAGCATCCCTCAGCCCTCCGCGGCGTACTGGCGCAGCAGCCGCCGGGCCAGGGCGAGCTTGTGGACCTCGTCGGGGCCGTCGTAGATGCGGGCGGCGCGCTCTTCCCGGTAGAAGAAGGCGAGCACGGTGTCGTCGGTCATGCCGAGCGCCCCGTGGGCCTGCAGCGCCCGGTCGACCACCCGCTGCAGCACCCCCGCGGCGTGGAACTTGATCATCGAGACCTGGAAGCGCGCCGCCTTGTGCCCCTCGTGGATCATCTTCCAGGCCGCGTACTGGATCATCAGCTCAGCGGCCTGCATCTCCGCGGCCGACTCGGCGATCCAGGCGCGGATGAGCTGCTTCTCGGCCAGCTTCTCCCCCGGCGCGATCTCGCGCGCGAGGGTGCGTCTGCACATCAGGTCGAGGGCCCGCTGGCAGATGCCCATCCAGCGCATGCAGTGGTGGATGCGCCCCGGCCCGAGCCGCGTCTGGGCGAGGGCGAAGCCCTGGCCGCGCGGGCCGAGCAGGCTGTCCTTCGGCACGCGGCAGTCCTTCAGGGTGATCTCGGAGTGGCTGAAGTAGCCCTCGCCGGCGTGGCCCATCACCGGCGTGTTGCGGGTGCGCTCGAAGCCCGGCGTGTCGGTCGGCACGAGGATCATGCTCGCCTGCTGGTACTTCGGCCCGTCCGGATCGGTGACCGCCATCACGATGCACAGCGCCGCGCCGTCGGCCGCCGAGGTGAACCACTTGTTCCCGTTCAGCACCCACTCGTCGCCGTCGAGCGCGGCGCGGCACTCGATCAGGTTGGGGTTGGAGCCGGCGACCTGCGGCTCGGTCATGCCGAAGCAGCTGCGCATCTGTCCGCTGACCAGGCCGGGCAGCCAGCGCTCTTTCTGTTCCTCCGTGCCGAACTGGTGCAGCAGCTCGATGTTGCCGGCGTCCGGGGCCTGGCAGCCGAACACGTAGTGGCCGAGGGGGCTCTTGCCGAGGGCCTTCGAGACCGCCGCGTGGGCCATCAGGTCGAGGCCGAGGCCGCCGTGCTCGGGCGGGTGGTTCGGCGCCCACAGGCCCTGCTCCTTGACCTTCGCGCGCGCCTCCTCGAGGGCGGGCTCGACGGCGCGGAAGCCCTCGAGCAGGAAGCGTTTCTCGAGCGGGAACAGCTCGTCGGTCACGAAGCGCTCGATCTTCGCGACCAGGGCGAGGACGTCGTCGGGCAGGCGGAAGTCCATGCAGGGGCCTCACGGTGGGAAGGACAGGCCGGCGATTGTATCCTGCCACCGCCCCCAGCGCGAGCGCGGCGGGCTTCCTTTACGGCTCCTCGGCCCTGCGCTACAGTCAGGAGCGCCCGCCTCCGGAGGTTCCCATGCAGCGCCTGTGCCTCTTCCTTCTCCCCCTGATGCTCGGCTGCGTGATGGGCACCCAGCGCGAGGGCAAGGTGATCGCGACCGAGGACGTCGCCTGGCTGCGGGTCGGCGAGACCACCAAGCAGGAGGTGCTCGACCGCTTCGGGCCGCCGACCTCCTTCAAGCGCCTGCGCGACGAGCTCGAGTCGGAGTTCGATGAGGAAGACCGGCTGTACCTGCCGATGTACGACGAGAACGTCTACGTCTACGAGTACACCGAGGACTCGGAGATGTTCTTCACCGCCGTGCTGCTCTACACCTGGTTCAGCCGCGAGCGGCTCAGCGACCGGCTGATGGTGACCTTCGACGAGGAGGACGTCGTCGAGTACGTCGCCTTTTCGAAGCAGACCGACGCCGAGCCCGAGCCGGAAGAGTGAAAGCGCTGCTGCTGTTCCTCATTTGTACCGCGGGCTGCAGCTACCGCCTCGACAGCATGGGCAGCCGCCGCTTCGAGGACTTCACCCCCCACGACCGCCGGGGGCTGACCCCGCAGAGCCTGGTCGCGCGCCTCGGGCCGCCGCTGAACGTGCGGCAGGTCGGGGACAAGCTGTGGTTCTTCTACAGCTACCGCGAGGTCGTGACGCGCAGCCTGGTGCTGACCTACTACCTGCAGCTCCTGCATCTCCGCGACGAGGTCGGGGCAGAGGCGGACCTGATCGTGGTGTTCGACGCCGACGATCGGTTGCTGTACACCACCGTGACCGAGCCGGAGGAGTGAAGGGAAAGTGGCGCGGGCGGTTTCCCTCCCTTGCACACAAATCGCCAGCGACGGCTTGCGGGAAGGGTCCGGGATTTGCTACAGCTTCCTCCGCGAGTCCAGAGACCGAGGGGGCGATGAGCAAACACCTGAAGATGTCCGAGCGCGAACGGCGCTACTACATGCTGGCCTTGACGACGATGGCGGCCGCCGACAACAAGGCCGCGAGCGAAGAGCTCGCCTACCTGCAGCGCAAGTGCAAGCAGCTGAAGTGCCGCCTGACCAAGAAGGACTTCAAACAGTACGACCTCGGCAAGATCGCGAAGGTGATCGACCGGGCAGAGATCCAGTCGGCCCTGTTCGAAGACCTGATCAAGATGGCGAAGAAGGACCGCAAGTGGGATCCGGCCGAGCTGTCGGTGCTGAAGTACTTCGCGAGCACCTGGAAGCTGACGCCGCCCGCGATCCAGGGCGTCGACTGGGCGCAGGTCTCCGCTCCCGACGAGGGCAAGAAGCGGGAGCTCAGCGCCAAGAAGCGCGAGCGCCTCGAGCAGCGCCAGGATGTCGCCAAGGCGACCGATCCCGGCATGCGCTGGGCCTGGGTGCTGATCTCGATCGTCGTCTTCCTCGCCGCCAACGTCGGCGCCTATCTCGCCGCCGGCAAGTGGTGGAAGCCGATCGACGTCGACACCATCGCCGCCGCCGAGCCGCTGATGTTCGTCATCCTGCTCGCCCCCAGCCTGGTCTGCGGGCTGCTGGTCGGGCTGATCTCGCCGGGGCGGACCGTCCGTGAGCCGGCGATCGGGATCCTGGTCGTCACCCTCGCCGTCCTCGGCTTCTTCGCCCTGGCCGTGCTGCCCGCAGCGGAGGGCGACGTCGACGCGACCCTGTGGGGCGTCGCCGGAGGCACCGTCGTCGGCATGTTCGTGCTCGGCCTGGTCGGCGCCTGGCTCGGTGAGACGGTGACGGGCAACTGATGGCAGAGGCGCCCCGGCTCAGCGCGGGCAAGAAGGCGCTCTTCGCGCTGGTCTGCCTGGGGCTGTGCCTCGTCGTCGCCGAGCTCGTGCACCGGGTCATCGCCTGGCGCCGCTACGCGAAGTACCGCGACCGCTTCGAGAGCCAGGTCTACTACGCCGCGCACGACGTCCTGCCCTACGTGCTGCGGCCGGGCACCTGGACCAACGACGACTGGGGCGGAGCCCTCGCCGGGCCGGACACCGTCGGCAGCTTCACCTTCACGGTCAACGAGCGGCGGCTGCGCGGGCCGGCGCCCGCTCCCGACTTCCCCGCGGAGGGGACGCGCATCCTGTGCCTGGGGGGATCGACCACCTTCGGCACCGGCTGCCGCGCCGACTCGCTGAGCTACCCCGGGCAGCTCGAGGCGCGGCTGCGGGGGCGCTTCCCCGGCCGCCCCCTCGAGGTGCTCAACGGCGGCGTGCCGCGCTACCGCAGCGCGGAGAGCCTGCTCAACCTCGGGCGGCTCGCCGACCTCGCCCCCGATCTGGTGCTGATCTACCACGGCATCAACGACATCGTCTGGTGCGACCCCGGCGCGCACTACGCCGATCCGGAGAACGTGCCCCGGGAGCGGCTGCGCCACGAGCGGGCCGAGGAGAAGGCGTCGGTCTTCCTGGTCCAGGAGCTGTGGCGCCAGGCGACGGGCTACTACCCGGAGAAGTACGAGCGCGGCACCGGCTACGTCCACTACCCCGAGGCCCGCGAGAGCTTCCGGGGGAACCTGACGCGCATGGTCGAGAAGACCCGCGGCCTCGGCGGCGAGGCGGTGCTCCTGACCTTCGCCACGCGGCTGCGCGACGAGCTGTCGGCCGAGGAGCGCCAGGCGGTGGTCGACGGCCCCCTGTTCCAGGACTACTTCCCGAGCTACGAGGCGATGGACGAGGCGCTGAAGGCGTACAACGGCATCGTGCGCGAGGTGGCGGAGGCGACGGGCGCGCCGCTGATCGAGCTCGAGGGGCTGTTGCCCTCCGAGGGGCGCTACTGGACGGACTTCTGCCACCTCAGCGCCGAGGGCACGGCGCTGATGATCGACCGGCTGGAAGAGCCGCTCGCGGCGCTGGTAGCGGGAGAGTGACGGCGGCGTCCGTCGGGGCCGCGAACGTGTTCCAGATGATCGGCTACGTCTGCGGCCTGCTGCCCTTTGTCGGGCTCCCGCTGTACGGCCTGATCAAGTCGCTCTCCATCGCGCGGCGGCCGGCGACCAACACCAAGTCCTGCATCGCGCTCGGTCTGTTCAACGCGGCCCTGTTGCTCGCCTTCGGGCTCGCAATCGCCGCGCGGCGGCTCGAAGTCCGGAGCCTCCTCCTCCTCGCCGGCGGGGTCCTCGGCATCGGGCTCCTCGCCAGCGTGGTGCTCGCGCTCGTCGGCCTCTTCGAGCTCCGGCACGCGGAGCCAGGACAGTACACCCAGGGTCGCAGGCAGGCCTGGCTGAGCCTGGTGCTCTCGGGCGTCGTCGTCGCGGCCCTCGGCTCGGTGGTCGCGCTCGGTCTGTTCCACCGGCTCGGCCGTGGGGGGCCCGCGACCGCACCGATCGACCGGCCCGACCTCGGCCTGTACATCCCCGAGCTTCCCGATCCGTGGTATGCCGAGCCGGACGTCGCCCAGGGCGCGCTGCTCGGCTTCCAGCGACGGCAGCCGATGGCGGGGGGCAACATCGAGGCGGGGACCGCTCCGCCCGGCTTCCCGCTCGAGCATCTGCCGAGCGATGCCGTGCAGCTGGACTCCAACATCGCCCACCAGGGCTTCCGCGAGCTCGAGGAGCTCTCGCGGGAGGAGCTCGGGGTCGAGGGCACGCGGGGGCTGTGCGTCGTCTTCCGCCATCAGCACCCTGCCCAGGGCCGGATGGTACAGGCGATCTGGCGCGGCCATCGCGGGCGCCGGTGGCTCCGGGTCAGCGTCTGGTCGCCGGCTTCGGAGGTCTCGCCGGAGCATCTGCAGAGGATGCTGACCGAGCTGCTCGACACGATCATCTTTCTCCCGCAGCTTCCGTCGGAAGCCCCTCGATAGCCTGTCCAGGACAGCTCGACGCAGGTGGCTGTGCCTGGCGGACGGCGGCGTCGAAGCGTGGACTGAAGATCAGGCAGCGTCGCCTCGCCGACCTTCGTCGTCGGGGCAGAGCGGTACGAGATCACGATGTGGCACGGGCTGAAGGACGTCGACTGACTCAGCTCAGCTCAGGCGAGCATCGGCCGCCGCCCGGGTCCGGTCTCCTCCGCGTCGGGTGGCGCCTCGGCGCCGGGGTCGGCTTCCGCGGGCCTGGACGAGGCCTGCGCCGACGATGAGGCCTCCCCTCGGTCCGCCAGCGATGCCTCGTCGCTCTCTCGCTCGGTGTCCTCCCGCGCGGGCGCCTCTTCCGCCGTCCTTGCGGCGCGTGCGGTCTCGTCGCTCTTCGTCGCGTCGCCGTCCGCGGGCCCGGCCGCGGGGGCGGCGCTCTCCTCCTCGTGTGCGGCGAGCCACGCCAGGCGCCGACGGCAGGCCTCCTGGACCCGCGGCGCGGCTCTCTCCGCGGCCTGCTCGAGGGCCGGCAGGGCGGCCCGGGCCAGGGAACCGAGGCTCTCCAGGCAGGCCACGGCGTAGAGCTGGCTGGTCGCATCGCCGTGGCGTAGGACGGCGGCCATCGCGGGCACCACCAGGCCCGCTGCGGCCTCGCGCCGTGCGCGCTGGACGCCTGGCAGGCGCGGGGAGGGGTGGGCGCTGGCGGCCTCGGCACGGACCAGGGGATGCGGATCCTCGAGGGCGAGGTTGAGGAGAGAGGCGATCGTGCCCTGGGTCCAGCGCGCCTGCCCCGGCCCTCGGCGGCGTCCTGGCTCCCTGTGCTGGCCGGGGCGTTTCAGGTCGTCTTCGAGGGCGCGCACCAGGGCCAGGCGCTCGGGCAGCGGACGGTGGCGCAGGCCCTCGCACACCTCGTCGGCGGACAGCGCGGGGCTGGCGGAGAGCCTCTCGGGGGGGCGCGTGAAGACGTCGATGGAGCTGTTGAGCAGCGCGTCGAGGCCCGGGACCGGCGGCCCCTCGTCCGGGGCGGCGCCGGGCTCGAGCCGGGACAGCCCGTAGCAGGCCGCCCGCGCGTGCCAGCGATGGCCGCGCAGCGCGAGGATCAGGTCGGTGACGGCCGCCGCGGCGAGCTCCGGATGCGCCCCGAGGGCGAGGGCGGCGGCCCCGCGCAGCCACGACCGCCAGTCACCGAGCAGCCGCCGCAACAGCGCCGCCAGGGCCGGGTCGGGCGCGACCTGACCGAGCAATCGCATCGCGCTCCAGGCCTCTTCGAGCTCGATCGTCTTCAGCGCCTCGGACAGGCCGCTGACGGCCGAGGCCGGCAGGCGCGTATCCTCGTTGAAGCGCACGCGGTCGAGGCGCGCGCGGTGCATCCGGCAGCCGCGCAGGTCCGCGCCGCGGAGATCCGCCCCGCGCAGGTCCGCGCCGCGGAGGTCCGCCTCCCAGCGCACCCAGGACAGGTCGGCGCCCTGCAGGTCGGCGTTCCGCAGGTCCGTGCCGCAGGCCTCGACCTGCAGCCGCGCCCCCCGCAGGCTCGCGTCCCGCATTACGCTCGCGCCGAGATCCTGGCCGCGGAGGTCGGCCTCGGGCAGGGCGATCCAGGCGAGGTCGCGGTCGCGGAGCAGGCCGGCGGGGACGGTGAGGGCCGCCGCCGACCAGTCCCGGAAGGGCCGGGGGTTGGTGCCCCGCAGCCGCGACAGGGACACCAGGCGGACGAGGGCGGCCTCGTCGAGGGCGGACTCGCTCAGCTCGGCGAGCTGGGTGCTGATCGCCTCGTCGACGCCGCCCCGGAAGGCCTGCCCGAAGGCGAGGGGCCCGCGCATTCGGCCGAGGCCGACGCTCTCGAGCAGGCGCTCCCGCCAGTCGCGGAGAGTGTGCCAGACGGTGCGCTGGGGACGCCGGATGCCGAGCTCCGGGCTCCAGCGCGCGCCCGCCTCGAGGAGCGCGTGCAGCTCCTGCAGACCCGGGCGCTCCGCCCGGCGCTTGGCGAGGCAGCGGGCGATGACGGGGGCGAGCCAGGCCCCGCTCGGCGGCAGCGCGAGGGGCGGCGGCGGCGCGTCGCAGTGGGCGTCCCGCAGCTCCTTGACGTGCTTGCCCCGGAAAGGCGGCGCGCCGCTCAGCATCTCGAACAGGATCGCGCCGAGGGCGTAGACGTCGGTCGCGGCGCTGAGAGGCTCGCCCTTCCACTGCTCGCGCGCCATGTACAGGGGCGTCCCGGCCGCGCCCCCGTGGCTCGTCGCGCTGCCCGAGGTGCGGGAGAGGCCGAAGTCGGTCACCTTCAGGCAGCCGTGGGCGTCGAGGAGCAGGTTCGAGGGCTTGAGGTCGCCGTGGACGAAGCTCGCCGCCCGCGCGCGCCCATGCAGGAGACCCTCGCACACCATCAGCGCCGCCTCGACCGCCTCGGCGGGGGGCAGGGGACCGTCGACGAGGCGCTCCTTGAGGGTCCGACCGACGACCCACTCGAGGAACAGGTACGGCGTGTAGGCGATCATGCGCACCCCGTAGGCGCGGACGATGTGGGGGTGCGCGCCCATCTTCGTCCACAGGCGCGTCTCGTGGAGGAAGCCCGCGAGGACGTCCTCATCGCCGAAAAACAGGTCGTCCCGGAAGGTCTTGATCACGAACGGCACGCCCATCGCGTGGTCGTAGCACATGTACACCACACCCATGCCGCCCTGCTCGGCGTGCAGGATCTCGTAGCGCTCGCTGCGCCGCGGGGCGAGCGGTCTCGCGGCCTGCGCCTCGGGGGCGGGGGCGTCCGCCGCGCCGAGGCTGTGGGCGAGGCCGCTGCCGGTCTGCGCCAGCGCCGGTATGTCGGACGCCTCCTCCGTCTGCGACGCCTGCAGGCCGCCCAGGGAGTGGACGGCCCCGGCGCTGCCGAGGGTGCTCGCGAGGGAGCGGAAGGTCAGGCTGAGGGAGAGGTCGTCGAGGCCCGACACGCCGACGCTGAGGGGGCCGGCGCCGGCGTTCCGGCGGGCGCACCAGGCGCGCAGGGCTTCGAGGGATTCGGGCATCGCACCTCCCCCCACAGGGTAGCGGAGCGACGGGGCGGATTCGACGGCGCCGGTTCCGCCGGGGACGACTTTGGCGGCGGTGGCGTGGGGGTCGTACGGCATCGGATCTCCTCGCGGGTCGGACTCCGGCACCCGAGTGCAAGAGCTGTGCCGACACCAGGCCTGCGGCGGCGGCGGGGTGCGGGGACCCACGAGGGGTGGACGCTGTCAAGTCGAGCTTACGGCGCGAGACGGATGGAGAGAGTCGCAACCCCCGCTGGGCGCACCCGCCGCACGTCGGGAACTGATCTCCGTCGCGGGATAGAGCATCCGCTGAGATCAATAGAAGAGCTGCAGGCTGAAGCTGAACAGCTCGTCCGCATCCTCGTTGTTCTTGACCAGCGGCCAGGCGAGGTCGACCCGGATCGGGAAGTCCAGGGCCGGCACCAGGAAGCGGAAGCCGCCCCCGGCCCCGACGCGGATGTCCTCGAGCTCGGCCTCTTCCCACGACTCGGCGAGCAGCCCCGCATCGATGAAGAGGTTGCCGCGCAGGCGCTCCCAGAACAGCGGGAAGCTGAGGTCCAGGCTGGAGATCGCGCGGGCCCGGCCGCCGATCGGCTCCCCCGCCTGGCGCGGCCCGGCGCCACGGTAGCGGAAGCCGCGCAGCAGGCGCCGTCCGCCGAGGTAGTAGCGGTCGAAGACCGTGACGCGTTCGCCGTCGAGGGGCTCGATCCAACCGGCGGCGAGGCGGGTCTCGAGCACCAGGTCGCCGGGCAGGCCGAAGCCGAAGTCGAAGCGCAGGTTCCCCTCGACGAGGTCCGAGTCCCCGCCGTTGAAGCCCGCCTGCAGCTTGAGCCCCGCCTCGAGATGGGTACCGGTCCAGGTCAGCGCCTGGCGTCGGCGGCGGTCCCAGACCCAGCGCAGGCCGACGCTGCCGACCTGGTGGTCGCCGGAGTCGAGCAGGATCTCGAAGGCGTCGATGTTGCGGATGTCCTCGATCTGCACCTGCGCGAGCCGCAGGCTGAGCCCCGCCCACATGCCGGGCATCAGCAGCCGGCGCAGCTCCGGCTCGACGGCGTAGACCGTCTCGCGATGCGCCTCGAGGCGCTGGGTCTCGGCGTCGGCGCTCAAGTAGAAGTTCAGGTCCGGGGAGAAGACGTTCGGGGACGCGTAGCGGATGCGCCCCCGCAGCCGGTCGCGCCCCGCCCCGACGCTGAGGGCCAGACGCTGGGCGCCACCGGAGAAGCCGCGGCCGGCGATCAGGTCGGCGAAGCTCTTCGGCCAGCGCAAGAGGTCGAAGTTGCGCTCCTCGATGACCAGGTCGGCGAGAGGTCCGAGGCCCTCGTTGAAGCTCGCGCTGAAGTAGGCCCCCCAGGTGAAGGCCTCGTCGACGTCGACGATCACGTCCTTGGTCCCGGGCAAGAGGCCGTCACGGAAGCCGATGCGCAGATCGTCGAACAGGTCCGGCCGCCGCAGCCGCAGCAGGCTGCGGGCCCGCCATCCCGGCGTCGGATAGGCCCCCGGACGGAGGGCGAGGCGGTCGAGGATCACCGTGTCGCGGGTCTTCTCGTTGCCGTACAGGTCGATGCGCCCGACCCGGTAGGCCGGGCCGGGCTCCGCGCGGATCTCCACCGCCGCCTCGCGCGGGCCGACCAGGGCGATGCGCTCGCGCAGCTCGGCGTCGAAGTGGCCGCGGTCCTCGTAGTGGAGCTGGACCCGGAAGCGCAGCCGGCGCAGGGCGGGCAGGTCGACGGGGGCGCCGACGACCACCGCTCCCGGGTCGATGTCCGGCGGCAGCTCGAGGGCCGCGAGGGTGAAGCGCTCGCCCTCGTCGATGCCGAAGGTCACGTGCACCTCGCCCGCGCTCCAGACCTCCTCCACCTCGTGCACCCAGACCTCGGCGAGCAGGTAGCCGCGATCGAGGTAGGTCGCTCGCAGCACCCGCGCGAGCTGCTGGAAGGCGTCGCGGTCGAGGCGCCGCACCTGGTAGGGCTCGAGGGCGACGCGCAGGGACTCGCTGCGCAGGGCGAAGTTGCCCTCGAAGCGCAGCTCACCCAGGCTGACCTGCGGCCCCTCGGAGACCTCGAAGCGCAGGGCCACCCCCTCCGGCCGGGTCTCGCTGCGCGGGGTCACGGTGTGCCACCAGTAGCCGCGCCGCTCGAGGCCGATGCGCAAGGACTCGGCGACCGCGTGCACCCTTGCGGGATGGGCGGCGGCGCCGCGCGGCAGGAGGTCGAGCAGGGCCTCGGCCGAGAAGGCGGTCAGGCCCGGAGCCTCCGCGGTCGCGACCAGCCGCGGCAGGGGCCGCAGGTCGAACACGACCACCGGGCCCTCGGGGGTCTCGCGCACGGAGACGGCGAGGGAGTCAGCGTAGCGGCCGAGGGCGTGCAGCCGGGCGAGGTCCTGCTCGATGCCCCGCGGGTCGAGGACGGCCCCGGGGAAGCTCGAGAGCCCGCGCGGCGGGCTGTCGGAGGGGCCGAGGCCGCGGAACTCGACGTCGGCGATGCGCTGCTGGGCGCTCAGGCCCAGGCAGAGCACGAGCAGCAGGCCGAGGACGGCCCGCGGCCGGCCCGACGCAAACGCGGTCTCGAGGGGCGCGGGAGGCCCGGGCACAGCACTCTCCTGAGAGGGCAGGGGGAGCGTCCGGGTGCTGGGCACAGGTCTTGCCCACGGGGGGCGTTTGCCTGTATGGTAGTGCCTCACTCCGGGACGAGGACGGACGCGTGACAGGTTGCACTCCGCTTGAGGTTTCCGGGGCATCCGACCGGGCAGACACCCCGCGCCGCAAGCCGCGCTGGCTGAAGGTGCGCGCCCCCGGCGGGCAGAATTATACACGCATCAAGCGGCTTCTGCGCGACAAACAGCTCAACACCGTGTGCGAGGAGGCGCGCTGCCCGAACATCGGGGAGTGCTGGGGCGGCGGCACGATGACCGTGATGCTGCTCGGCGACACCTGCACCCGGGCCTGCCGCTTCTGCGCGGTCAAGACCGGCAACCCCAAGGGCGTCACCGACACCGCCGAGCCCGAGAAGGTCGCGACGGTGCTCGGCACCCTCGGCCTCGCCTACGTCGTGTTGACGATGGTCGACCGTGACGACCTCGCCGACGGCGGCGCGGGCCACGTCGCCCAGACGCTGCTCGCGATCCGCGAGCGCTGCCCCGAGATCGTGCTCGAGACCCTGGTCGGCGACTTCCTCGGTCAGCGCGACGCGATCGAGGCGCTGCTCGCCGGCGGGCCGGACGTGTTCGCCCACAACGTCGAGGTCACCGAGCGGCTGACCCGCGAGATGCGCGACAAGCGCTGCAACTACCGGCAGTCGCTCGAGGTGCTGCGGCTGGCCAAAGAGCTCGACCCCGAGGTGTTCACGAAGTCCTCGATCATGGTCGGCATCGGCGAGACGCGGGCGGAGGTCGAGCAGACGATGCGCGACCTGCGCGCGGTCGGCGTCGACTTCCTGACCGTCGGCCAGTACCTGCAGCCGAGCCCGAAACATCATGTGGTGGTCGACTACATAGAGCCCGAGGTCTTCGAGGCCTACCGCGCCCTCGGCGACGAGCTCGGTTTCCTGTACACGGCCTCCGGGCCGCTGGTACGCAGCTCGTACAAGGCGGCGGAGTTCTTCATCGCGAGCCGGGTCCGCGGAAGGCGGTCCGGCGAGTTCTCAAGGAGCGCGACGTGAGCGAGTCCATGCTGTCGATTCTCACCCCCAAGGGCCTGCGGCGGGCGGTCGACCTGTCCGACGAGCTGCTCCTGCACATGTACCGCACGATGCTGACCGTGCGCGCCCTCGACGCCCGGGCGATGCGCGCCCAGCGCCAGGGCCGCATCGGCTTCTACGTGCCCTGCCGCGGCTCCGAGGCCTGCCATGTGGGAAGCGCGGCCGCGCTCGAGGACAGCGATTGGATCTTCCCCTCCTACCGCGAGACGGGGATCCCGCTCCTGCGCGGGGTCGACCTCGAGGCGCTGATCGGCCAGCTGGTCGGGAACGCGGCCGACCTGGTGCGCGGCCGGCAGATGCCGAACCACTTCTCCTTCAAGGACATCCACTTCACCTCGATCAGCAGCCCGATCGGTACCCAGACCTCCCAGGCGGCCGGGGCGGCGATGGCCTCGAAGTACCGCAAGGACGGCGGGGTGGTGCTGACCTTCTGCGGCGACGGCTCGACGAGCAGCAACGACTTCCACGCCGGGCTGAACTTCGCCGCGGTGGCCAAGGCGCCCTGCATTTTCTTCGTGACGAACAACCAGTGGGCGATCTCCTGCCCGGTCTCCGAGCAGACCGCGAGCGAGACCCTGGCCGAGAAGGCCGTCGCCTACGGCATGCCCGGGGTGCGGGTCGACGGCAACGACATCTTCGCGGTCCATGAGGCGACGAAGCAGGCGGCCGAGCGGGCGCGCAAGGGCGAGGGGCCGACCCTGATCGAGGGGCTGACCTTCCGCATGACCTCGCACACCTCCTCCGACGACGCGAGCAAGTACGTGCCGAAGGAGCTGTTCGCGGAGTGGGAACGGAAAGACCCCGTCGACCGCGTGCGCAACTACCTGACCAGCCACGGCTTGTGGAGCGACGAGCAGGAGCAGGAGACCATCGCGCAGGCGGAGAAGGAAGTCGCCGCCGCGTTCAAGAAGGTCCTCGCCCAGCCCTCCCAGCCGATCTCGAGCATCTTCGACGACGTCTACGCGACGATGCCGCCGGCCCTCGAGCGGCAGCGCGAGGCGTTCCTCTCCGAGCTCGAGGAGCTCGGGGAGATCGAGAACCGCTCCGAGGCCTTCCCCCTCTAGATCCATCCCAACCATCCGGTGCTTCGGTGTCGTGAAGGAGACGATCGTGGCGAACCTGACTCTGATCCAGGCGGTGAACAAGGGCCTGCACGAAGCGATGGCCGACGACGAGGACGTCGTCGTCTTCGGCGAGGACGTCGCGAAGAAGGGCGGCGTGTTCCTCGC
>JAUIEM010000545.1 GCA_030428695.1 bacterium | reverse complement strand
GCCGCAGGCCGCGTCGCCTGGGGAAACCTCACAGCGGGCGATCGCCGCGCTGGTCACCGCGAGCAGCCGGGCGGAGCTCGAGCGCGGGCGCGCGCACGAGGTTTTCCTGCGCCTGCAGCGCGGAACCAGCGCGCTGATGGCGCGGCAGGCGTCGTTGCTGGCGGAGATCGCGCGGCGGGGCGGAGCGCCGGTTCCCGGCCGGACGACGGGCGGGGGTAAACCCCGCCCCTACACGGAGACAACACGCCCCGGCGGAGCGTTGGTGCGCGGCGGGACGCCGGTTCCCGGCCGGACGACGGGCGGGGGTAAACCCCGCCCCTACACGGAGACGACACGCCCCGGCGGAGCGTTGGTGCGCGGCCGGACGACGGGCGGAGGCCACGCGCACACGGAGACAACACGCCCCGGGGGAGCGCCGGTGCGCGGCAGGGCGCCGGGCGGAGCCCACCCGCGCACGGAGACAACACGCCCCGGCGGAGCGCCGGTTCCCGGCCGGACGACGGGCGGGGGTGAACCCCGCCCCTACACGAAAGAGTCGTCCCCCGCCGTGAATGCATGTAGGGGAGGGATTTACCCCCTCCCGCCGGGCGCGGACCACCCCCCCGCCGTGAATGCATGTAGGGGAGGGGTTTACCCCCTCCCGCCGGACGCGGACAACCCACCCGCAGGGGGGACATATACGGGCGCGATGGACCCCCGCCCGCGCCCCCGCCCGCGCCCCGCCACCAGCGACGCCCGACATCGGGAAACCCCCGCCCTCGACCGCGCGCAATGCCTGACCTTCGCGGTCGGCTCCATCGCCGCGGTGCTCGGGCCGGACTTCGCACCGGTCGACGCCTTCCCGACCCGGGTGCGGCTGCCGGACGAGCCGCTGATGCTCGTCGACCGCATCCTCCGCATCGAGGGCGAGGCACGCTCGATGACGCGCGGCCGCGTCGTCACCGCGCACGATATCCTGCCGGACGCCTGGTACCTCGACGGCGGCCGCATCCCGACGTGCATCGCGGTCGAGGCGGGCCAGGCGGACCTGTTCCTGTCCGGCTTCCTCGGCATCGACTTCATCACCGAGGGCCTGCGCGTCTACCGCCTGCTCGACGCCGCGATCACCTTCCACCGCCCGCTGCCCGGTCCCGGCGCGACCATCCACTACGACATCCACATCGACCGCTTCTTCCGCCAGGGGCAGACGCACCTGTTCCGCTTCCGCTTCGAGGGCACCGTCGACGGCGCGCCGCTGTTGACGATGACCGACGGGATCGCGGGCTTCTTCTCCGCCGAAGAGCTGGCCGGCGGCAAGGGCATCGTCCACACGAAGCTCGACCTCCAGCCCCGGCCCGGGAAGCTGCCGGAGGGCTGGCGGCCGCTCGTCCCCCTCGAGCAGCCCGAGCGCTACGACCGCGCCCAGGTCGACGCGTTGCGCCGGGGAGACCTGGCGGGATGTTTCGGCGCGCGCTTCGGCGAGCTCCCGCTGCGCGACCCGCTGCGCCTGCCCGGGGGCCGCATGCGGCTGATCGAGCGGGTGACGCAGCTCGAACCGAAGGCCGGTAGGTACGGGCTCGGGAAGATCCGCGCGGAGGCGGACATCCACCCGGACGACTGGTTCCTCACCTGCCACTTCGTCGACGACAGGGTGATGCCCGGCACGCTGATGTACGAGTGCTGCCTGCACACCCTGCGCGTGCTGCTGATGCGCATGGGCTGGGTCGGCGAGCACGGCGCCCTGGCCTGGGAGCCGAAGCCTGGCGTGCGCGGCAAGCTGAAGTGCCGCGGCCAGGTCACCGCCGCCACACACACCACCGCCTACGAGGTCACCCTGAAGGAGCTCGGCTTCGACCCCGCCCCCTACGCGATCGCCGACGCCCTGATGTTCGCCGACGGGCGGCCCGTCGTCGAGATGACCGGCATGTCCCTGCGCCTGAGCGGCACCACCCGCGAGGAGCTCGAGGCCCTGTGGAACCCCCCGCGGGTCCTCTACGACCGCGAGAAGATCACCGCCTTCGCGCTCGGCAAGCCCTCGGAGGCCTTCGGCGCGCGCTACCGGGTGTTCGACGAGGAGCGCGTGATCGCGCGCCTGCCCGGCCCGCCCTACCAGCTGCTCGACCGCATCGTCGCGATCTCCGGCGAGCCCTGGGTGATGCGGAAGGGCACGCGGGTGACCGCGGAGTACGACGTGCCCCCCGACGCCTGGTACTTCGACGCCAGCCGCGGCAGCGGCATGCCCTTCGCCGTGCTGCTCGAGATCGGCCTGCAGCCCTGCGGCTGGCTCGCGGCCTACGTCGGCTCGGCGCTGACGAGCGAGACCGACCTCAGCTTCCGCAACCTCGGCGGCAAGGCGGTGCAGCACCGGCACGTCGGAGCGGACGTCGGCACGCTGACGACGACGGTGGAGATGACCGGCGTGTCGAGCTCCGGCGGGATGATCATCCAGCACTACAGCCTCGCCGTCCGGGCGGGCAACGACGACGTCTACACCGGCACGACCTACTTCGGCTTCTTCTCCAAGCAGGCCCTCGCCGACCAGGTCGGGGTGGTCGGCGCCCAACGCCTCGAGCCCTGCCCGGGCCCGACGCGCGCCTTCGACTTCCCGCGCGGCGCGCCCTTCCCCGGGGACATGCTGCGCATGGTCGACCGCATCGACGCGCTGGTCACCGAGGAGCCGGGCTTCGTGCGCGGGAGCAAGACCGTCGACCCCGACGAGTGGTTCTTCGCCGCGCACTTCTACCAGGACCCGGTGTGGCCCGGTTCCCTCGGCCTCGAGGCCTTCCTGCAGCTGCTCGAGGTCTTCGCCGAGGAGCGTTGGGGGAAAGCGGAAGATACGGCGCGCTTCCTCATCCCCCTCGGCCGGCCCCACACCTGGACCTACCGCGGCCAGGTGCTGCCGAGCAACCGGCGGGTCGAGGTCGAGGCGGCGATCACCGCCGTGGACGACGAGCGCAAGATCGTGACCGCCAAGGGCTTCCTGATCGTCGACGGGCGGATCATCTACCAGATGGAAGACTTCGCGCTGGTCCGGGAGGAGGGTTAGGTGCAGTACAGCCGCGTCCACCTCGAGGCCCTCGGCTACGAGCTCGCCCCGGTCGTCGTCTCGACCGCCGAGCTCGAGGAGCGGCTCGCGCCGCTGTACCGGCGGCTGCACATCCCCGAAGGCCAGCTCGAGCAGCTGACCGGCATCCACGAGCGCCGCTGGTGGGAGCCCGGGACGCCCCTCTGGCAGGGCGCGACGAAGGCGGCCGAGAAGGCCCTGGCGAAAGCGGGCATCGCGGCCCAGGATCTCGGCGCCGTCGTCTACACCGGCGTCTGCCGCGACGCCTTCGAGCCGGCGACCGCCTGCCGCGTCGCGGCGGAGCTCGGGGTCGCGCAGAGCACCTTCGTCTACGACATCAGCAACGCCTGCCTCGGCGCCCTGAACGGCATGATCGACGTCGCCAACCGCATCGAGCTCGGCCAGATCCGCGCCGGGCTGGTCGTGACCTGCGAGACCGCGCGCGAGATCGTCGACACGATGACCCGGCGCATGCTCGAAGAGGGCACGCTCGAGCTCTTCCGCTACGCCCTCGCCACCCTGACCGGCGGCTCCGGCGCGGTCGCCTGCCTGCTGACCGACGGCAGCTTTGGCCCGCGGCGGCGCGCCCTGCTCGGCGGGGTCAGCCACGCGGCGCCGCAGCACCATGACCTGTGCCGATGGGGGCTGGTGGGGGAAGCGGAGAGCGCGCGCGTCGCGATGCGCACCGACTCCGTCGCTGTCCTCGAGCACGGGGTGAAGCTCGGCGTCGAGACCTGGCGCGCCTTCCGCGAGGAGCTGCCGGGCCCCGTCGACAAGGTCGTCTGCCACCAGGTCGGCCGCGCGCATCAGGAGGAGATCCTGCGCCGGCTCGAGATTCCGCCGGAAAAGGACTGCACGAGCTACGCCTTTCTCGGCAACATGGGCACCGTCTCCCTGCCGCTGACCGCCGCCCTCGGTGAGGAGCGCGGCTTCCTCCGCCCCGGCGAGCGCGTCGCGATGCTCGGGATCGGGAGCGGCCTGAACTGCATGATGCTGGGGTTCCGATGGTAGAGAAGACCGAGACGCCGACGGCCCTGGTTCCGCGCGAGCTGTATCCCTTCGAGAGCCGCTTCCACACGCTGCCCGGCGGGCACCGCATGCACTACGTCGATGAGGGAACGGGCTCCCCGGTCGTGATGGTGCACGGCAACCCGACCTGGTCCTTCTACTACCGGGACGTCATCCGGCGCCTGCGCGGCGACTTCCGCTGCGTCGCGCTGGACCACGTCGGCTGCGGCCTGTCCGACAAGCCCCTCGACAAGGACTACACCTACTCCTTCGCGCGCCGCGCCGACGACCTCGAGCACCTGCTCGACGCGCTCGGCATCCGCGAGGACATCACCCTGGTCGTGCACGACTGGGGTGGGATGATCGGGATGCTGTTCGCGACGCGCCATCCCGAGCGCATCCGCAGGCTGGTCGTGCTCAACACCGCCGCCTTCCACCTGCCACGGGCGAAGTCCTTCCCGCTCCTTCTGTGGATCGCCCGGAACACGCCGATCGGGCCCTTCCTGGTGCGCGGGCTGAACATGTTCTGCCGGCTCGCCGCGCGGCTGTGCGTCAAGCGGCGGAGGCTCCCGCCGGAGGTGCGGGCCGGCTACCTGCGGCCGTACGGCTCCTGGCGCGAGCGGATCGCGATCCTGCGCTTCGTCCAGGACATCCCGCTGCAGCCCAAGGACCGCGGCTACGCCCTGATCAGCGAGGTCGCCGACAAGCTCGCGTCTTTGCGGGCGGTGCCGATGTTCATCGGCTGGGGGCTCCTCGACTTCGTGTTCGACCACACCTTCCTCGAGGAGTGGGAGCGCCGCTTCCCCGACGCGGAGGTGCACCGCTACGAGAACTGCGGGCACTACATCCTCGAGGACGGCGGCGACGAGCTGCTCGACAAGATCGCGGCCTTCGTCGCGGCGGGGGAGGCA
>JAUIEM010000048.1 GCA_030428695.1 bacterium | reverse complement strand
TGCCGAGCATGGGCGGCGGGATCCGCATGCCGAACCTGGGGACGAGTGGCTTCCGCATGCCGAACATGGGCGGCGGGATCCAGATGCCGAACCTCGGGACGAGCGGTTTCCGCATGCCGAGCACCGGCGGTTTCCGTATGCCGAACGTCGGCAACCTGTCGCTGGCCTCCGGTGGCGGTTTCCGCGCTCCGGCCGGAAGTTTCCGCATGCCGAACGTCGGCGGCGCGGGCTTCTCGCTGCCGGGCTCCGGCGCGCTCCCCTCGCTGGGCGGAATGCGCGGCCCGAGTGGATCGTCGTTCCGCATGCCGTCGCTGGGTGGTGGCTTCGGGCAGGCTGGCGGGCCCCGTCTGCCGAGCTTGAGCGGCTTCTCCGCGCCGCGCGGTCAGCTCGCAGGGCTCACGATGCCGAGCATGGGCGGGCTGCGGACTCCGGGCTCGTTCGCCATGCCTGGCTCCGCGGGCCTCAACACGCCGCGTTTCGCTGGGTCTTCGCTCGGGATCTCCGGGCTGAAGGCGCCGACCGGCCTCGGTTCGCTGTCGTCCTTCCGGATGCCGGGGACGAGCGGTCGGACCCCGACCCTGAGCGGTCTGCCCGCCGGCAGCTTCGCGTTGCCGCGGATGTCGACGCCGGGCGCGACGGGCTTCGGGTCGCTGCGCACGCCCTCCCTCGGCCTGCAGGGCATGTCCCTGGGTGGGAACCTGCCGAGCGGGTTCGCGGCGGGGAGCAGCTTCCCCGGCGCCTTCCGCTCGACCTCCCTGCCGCGACTGCAGCAGGGTGCGCAGGGCGGCGTGCCGTCCCTCGGTGGGCTGTCGATGCCCTCGATGCGCGGCTTCGCGGCCCCGTCCCTCGGCAACTTCGGCACGCCCTCCCTGCCCCGGAACCTCGGTGGCGGGCTGCGTCTGCCGCAGAGCGCTGGCTTCGGCCGGATCTCCGGCGGCGCGCCGGCGAGCTTCGGCGGCATGCGCATGCCGGGCATGTCCTCGCTGCGCGCCCCGAGCTTCGGGACCGCGGGCTTCGGCAGCTCGGCGGGGCTGCCCCGCGGGTTCTCGATGCCGACTCTGTCCGGACGTCCGGGCGCGGGGATCAGCCTCCCGTCGGGTGGTGACTTCCGTATGCCGCGGATGGGGAGCTTCGCGCAGCCGTCGTTCGGCTCGGCCGGCCTGACCGGCTCCGGGCTGCGGGCTCCGGGCAGCTGGCTGCCCTCCGCCCAGGGCGCCCCGGCGCTCAACCTCGGCGGCGGCCTCCGCAACTTCGGCGGAATGCACTCCGGGCTGACGAGCATGCCCCGCATGCCGCAGATGGCCAGCGGAAGCTTCCCGACCTCGCGGGTCGCCGACGGACTGCCGAGCATGGCGGGCCTGCGCCTCGCGCAGCCGGCCGGGTTCGGCGGCCTCCGCCTCGGCACGCCTTCGAGCCTCGGCTCCCTGCCGCGCCTGGCCAACCTGCGGCCGCGCTCCGGCTCCCAGCCCCGCGACCTCGGGCTGCAGACGCCGCGCGTCGGCGGGCAGAGCTTCTCGATGCCGAAGACCGGTGCCGGGCTGCGTGCGCCCTCCGGCCTCGGCAGCTTCCGCACGCCGGGTCTCGGCGCGGGGCTGCGCGCTCCGGCGGGGTTGTCGGCGGCGGGCCTCGGGCTGCGCACGGCCGGTGCGCCGCGGGGGCTCGGCGCTCTTGCGACCCCGCACCTGCCCTCGCAGGCCGGGCTGCGGCTCGGTGCCGACCGTGGCGGCGCGGGCTCCGCGCTGTCCCCGTCGCGCTTCTCGCTGCCGACGCCGGCGGCCTCCTCGGCCCTCGGTCGGATCGCCGCGCCGGGCGCGACGATGACCTCGCGGCTGCCCGGTGGGCTGCGCCTGCCGGAATCGCCGGCGCTGCGCCAGCCGCGGCTCGGCGGGGTGAGCGGCCAGGGGGCCGGGCTCGGACTCGGTCGGCTGCCGACCGCGCCGCGTGGGATCGCCACGCCGGCGCTGGGCGGAATCGGACGCGCCCCGCAGGTCCCGGGCCTCGGGAGCCAGGGGTTGACGTCGAGCCGTCTCGGTGCGGCCTCCCCGACCCTGCTCAACCTCGGGCTGCAGGCGCCCCGGGTCGGCGGCGGCGCTCCGGCGCAGCAGCCGCAGCTCGGCGGCCTGCTCTCGAGCCTGCGCCAGCAGCCGGCCCTGAAGTTGCCGGGGGCGCAGCGTGGAGGCTCCGCGGGCCCCGAGCTCGCCGGGATCCGCAGGATGGGCATGACGCCGGTCCTGTCCGATCGCTTCCCCTCCTTCGCCCAGGGCATGTTCGGCCGCGGGCTGAAGCTGCCGGGTCAGGGCGTGCAGGGTGCCGGGAAGACGCCGGCGCTGCGCAACCTCGGCGGCCGGGGGCTCAACCTCGGGCTGCTGCGCTCGGGCGGCCACGCCGGTGGCCTCGCCGGGCTCGGCAGCCTCGGCAACCTCGAGCTGCCGCGGCAGCGGATGCGGACCGGCAGCGCTCCCCTCGGGGGTCTGACTCCGACGCTGCCGCGCACCGGCGCGGCGCGGATGGGGGCGGCTCAGCAGCCGCAGATCGGCTTCCCGGGCGCGCGCTTCTCCTCCGCTCCGGAAGGGAAGAGCGGACGGGTGGGCCTCGGCACCGACAGCTTCTTGCGCTCGGTGCTGCGCGGGCCGATGGCTCGTAACGCGAAGCCGCGGATCGCGCGTCCGACGGACGAGGGGCCGAGCCTCACGCACGTCGCCGTCGCGAAGCCGAAACCCGACACGGCGACGATGCAGCCCTCGCGCTCGCTCGGCGTTGTGGTAAAAGGGAGCCGGGCGGCGGAGCAGAGTGTCAAACGTATCGTCTCTTCGCGGTCGTCGAAGCCCATGCGAGCTCCCAAGCTCTCTATGGCCACGCCGACGATCAGCAAGGGCAAAGAACGCAGAGATGTCTTCCGGGCCGCGGTCGATCGCGATATCCAGAAGAACCCCGCGTCAGGCGAAATGGGTGTCGACGCAGAAGAAGCTCAAGTCGGCGCTGCTCCAGATCTCAATCTCGGTCCGTTGGTCGTCGCGATCTACGAAGACATCAAACGAAAACTGAGAATTGAGATGGAGAGGAAGGGCGGACTGTAAAATAGGAACGGAAGGCCTTCGGAGGTTTGGCTAGATGGCTCTCACCAAGATGAAAATCCAGAACGTGGACACGGGCAAGGACATCGAAGTCTTGTTCAATCCCAAGGAATACACGTTCACCAAGAGCGTGCCGTGGGGTGAGCACAACATCCACGGCCTCGACGCTCCGCACCAGGAGTTCACCTCGGGTAACCCGATGGTCCTGGAAGTCGAGCTCTTCTTCGACACGTACGAGAAGGAAGGCGCGGAGCGCAATGTCCGGAAGTACACGGACTGGCTCGAGACCTGCACGCTTGTCAACCCCGACAAGCACAGGCCGCCGATCCTGCTCGTGACCTGGGGCAAGGCGCTGCAGTTCAAGTGCCTGCTCAGCGCGCTGACGCAGCGGTTCATCATGTTCCTCGACGACGGGACGCCCTGCCGTGCGATCTGCAATTGCACGTTCAAGGAGTACTCGCCGGCTTCGGAGCAGCTCAAGGCCGCCCCGCGCCACTCGCCGGACCACACCAAGCGGCGTGTCGTGAAGCTCGGTGATACGCTGAGCTGGATCGCCGGCAAGGAATACGGCGACCCCGCGCAGTGGCGCACGATCGCGCAGGCGAACAACATCGACAACCCGATGGACCTCGCCCCCGGCACGGAGCTCTTGATTCCGCCGTTGTTCTGAGTCACAACGGGAAGGGATGAAAGCGTACGCCGCGATGCGTTCGCGTTCATCCCATAGAGGAGTCATCCATGGCGGAGAGCATCAGCGACCTTCTGGGTCAACAGGGGTCCGGTCCGGGCGCCCACCGCACGAAAGAGGCCGCGCGCCATTTCGGGCTGATGGTCGGCATCGTGACCAACAACAAGGACCCGGACAAGATGGGTCGTTGCAAGGTCGCGATTCCCGACCTCAGCGAGTCGGAGTCGCAGCAGTTCGAGACGACCTGGGCGCGTCTGAGCACCCCGATGGGCGGCAAGGAGCGCGGCATCTACTTCCTCCCGGAGGTCGATGACGAGGTGATGGTCGCCTTCGTGCTCGGCGACATCGCCTTCCCGGTCATCATCGGGGCCTGCCACAACCACCAGGACATCCCGCCCGAGACGAACAACCGCTGCGCGGAGTTCGCCGAGGACAACGCCAAGGGCTCCGGCCAGATCGTCAAGTTCAAGTCGCCGGACAACTCGCCGTACGAGACCAAGCCCAAAGACTTCAACACCGACGGGAAGAACGACCTCCGGTTCTTCCGCTCGCGCTCGGGCCACCTGGTCATGTTCGACGACAAGGAAGGGGACGAACGGATCACGATCAGTGATCACACCCACATGCACCGCTTCCAGATCCGCACCAAGCCGAAGAAGATCGTCTTCACCAGCGAAGATGGCGACATCGAGATGTACGCCCCGAAAGGCACGATCTACCTCGAAGCGAAGAACATCGAGATGATCAGCGAGAAGGCGATGAAGCTCGAGTCGAAGGACACCTTCGACAGCTTCAGCAAGGGCAAGATGAAGTGGGAGACCAAGGCGACCTCCGACTGGATCTCCCAGAAGAAGCAGAAGCACGACTGCAAGAACAGCTACGACCGGAAAGCGTCAGCGTCGATGAAGGTCGAGTCCGGCAGCAACATGAATCTCAAGGCCGGCGCAGGCATGACCGCCAAAGCTGGGATCATCAACCTGAACTGAGGGCAGCATGCCAGACTTCCTGAAAGACATGCTCGGTGGCCGCGACATGGAAGCGCGGGCGAGCCGCGTGTTCGGCGTCGTCACCGCCGTGGTCACCAACAACAAGGACCCGGAGAAGAAGGGTCGCTGCAAGGTCAAGATGGCGTGGCTGTCGGACAAGAAGGACGACGAGTCCGACTGGATCCGCATCAGCACCCTGATGGCCGGCAAAGAGCGTGGAAGCTGGTTCCTCCCCGAGCTCGAGGACGAGGTGCTGATCGCCTTCGAGCACGGCGACATCCACAAGCCCTACATCATCGGAGCGCTCTGGCAGAAGGTCGACATGCCGCCGATCACGGACGACCTGTGCGCGGCGACCGGCGAGGACAACGCGCGCGGCAGCGGCCAGATCGTCAAGTTCAAGTCCCCGGACAACTCGCCCTACAAGACCAAGGACAAAGACCGGAACGAGAACGGCAAGAACGACATCCGCTTCATCCGCTCGCGCTCCGGGCACATGATCATGCTCGACGACACCAAGGGCGAAGAGCGTATCACGATCATCGACAAGACCTACAAGCACCGCATCTCGATCTACTCCAAGACCAAGAAGATCGTGCTGACCTCCGAGGATGGCGACATCGAGATGTACGCCCCGAAGGGCACGATCTACATGGAAGCCAAGAACATCGAGGCGATCTCCGAGAAGGCGATGAAGCTCGAGTCGAAGGACACCTTCGACACGTTCAGCAAGGGCAAGATGAAGGTCGAGACCAAGGACACCATGGACCTGATCTCCCAGGGGAAGATGAAGATGGAGACCAAGAACTCCATGGAAGTCAAAGCCTCCCAGGCGATCAAGCAGGAGTCCGGGTCGACGACCGACATGAAGGCCGGCCCGTCGATGAAGCTCAAGGCGACCAAGATCGACCTGAACTGACCTCCCCGAAGTCCCGCGCGGCAGCGCCCCGCTTGCCTCCGACCCCTCCCAGCAGGTAGAACACGAGCCCTGCAGCCTCGCGGAGGTGCGCCATCGACATCCAGCTCCTCAACGATCCCCAGCTCATCTGCCCGGCCTGCCGCCGTGTCGAGGACGAGCAGTTTCTCAGCTTCCCGTTGCAGCTGCACGCCGCGCGGCCGGCTCCGGACGATCCGCAGGACGCCGTCAGCGGCTTCCTGGCCTGCACCGGCTGCCAGAAGGCCTTCCCGATCGTCGACGGCGTGCCGATCGTCGTGAAGGACGTCGACACCTACATCGAGCAGCACCTCGCGCTCCTCTGCATGCGCCAGGACCTGCCCGCCGAGACGCTCGCCTTCCTGCTGCGGTCCGCGCCGGAGGGCGACCACGCGAACCTGTTCGTGTACCTGAACGCCTACCTCGTCGCCCACTACCCCGAGCTCGCCCGGGCCCAGGGCATCGAGCCGACGCCGACCGGGGAGCCGCGCTGGTGGGGGGTGGTCGAGGAGGAGCTCCGCGCCGCGCTCAAGGAGCTCGGCGGGACGCCCCGGGTGCTGGTCGTCGGCTGCTCGGTCGGCCGCGAGCTGTCGATCCTCGCCGGGCTCGGCGCGCGGGTGTTCGCCCTCGAGTCGTCCTTCGCCGCCGCGCGGGTCGCCCAGCAGCTCAGCCGCGGCCAGTGCTACCGGGGGCTGGTCGGCGTCCGCAACGAGCAGCTGCGCGCCTTCGAGGTCCCCGGCTTCAGCGGCCGGGCCTGCGACGTGATCGTCGGGGACATCCAGGACCCGCCCTTCGCCGGCTACAGCTTCGACATGATCGTCGCGCTGAACCTGCTCGACGCGGTGCCGAGCCCCCTGACCGCGCTGCAGCAGTGCCACGCCCTGGTGCGCAAGGGGGGCCAGCTGCTGCTCGCCAGCCCGTGGCATTGGAGCCGTGGAACCGAGCCGCGCGCGAGGCTCGGCGACTCCTGGCGCGCGGTCGGTGGCGAGCGGGAGGGGCTGGACGTGCTGCTCGCCCTGCTCGGGGGCGAGGGCCTGCCGGGCATCAAGGCCGAGGTGCTCGCGCTGCGCAAGCGCGTCCCCTGGATCCTGCGCCGCCACGACCAGGCCTTCGACGTCTTCCTCAGCGACATGGTGCGGGTCCGCACCTGAGCGCCCGTCAGCGCTCCAGCCGCCGCCCGTCCTCGCGCAGGAAGCTCGCTTCCCGCAGGTTCCAGCGGTGCAGGCAGGACTGCGCGGTCGTCCACAGCACCCCGAAGCCGTACTTGACGCTGCGCTGGAAGCTGATCGAGCTCGACTCCGGCTCGTAGACCGTCGGGCACGAGACCTCGCCGATGCGGAAGCCGAAGTGCAGCGCCTGCACGAGCATCTGGTTGTCGAACACGAAGTCGTCGGAGTTCTCCTCGAGCGGAAGCACCTCGAGCACCTCGCGGGAGAAGGCGCGGTAGCCGGTGTGGAACTCCGACAGCTTGCTGCGCAGCATCAGGTTCTGGGTGTACGTCAGCGCGCGGTTGGCGAAGTACTTGTAGAGCGGCATCCCGCCGTCGAGGGTGCGCCCGCCCAGAATGCGCGAGCCGAGCACGATGTCGTAGACGTCGTACGCGAGCATCGAGCCCATCGCGGTGATCAGCCGCGGCGTGTACTGGTAGTCGGGGTGGACCATGATCACGATGTCCGCGCCGATCGCCAGGGCGCGCTGGTAGCAGGTCTTCTGGTTCCCGCCATAGCCGCGGTTCTGCGGGTGGCGGATCACGTGGTCGATGCCGAGCCGACGAGCGATCTCCGAGGTGTCATCCGCGCTCGCGTCGTCGACGAGGATGGTCTCATCGACGATGTGCTGCGGAATCTCGCCGTAGGTCTTCTCGAGGGTCTGCGCGGCGTTGTAGGCCGGCAGCACGACGACTACCCGTCGGTCGTTGAGCAATCCACTTCTCCTGTGCAGTTCAAAAACTTCGGGCCAGGCGCATTCCCAGGGTGGGGTCACGGTAGCCCGCCCCGCAGAACCCGCGCATCGCCGCCCGGCACTCCGCGGCGGAGCTCGCCCAGCCGCCCCCGCGGGAGACCGGCAGGAGGTGCCCGCCGCCGTAGGGGTCGGCGAGCTGCCGGGTCGCGTAGTCCCAGTACGCCGTGTCGGTCCACTCCCACACGTTGCCGTGCATATCGTACAGCCCGAAGGCGTTCGGCTCGAGGGAACCGACCGGCAGCGGCCCCCGCGCCGCGAAGCGCGCGACCTCGGGGGACAGCCGCGCGGCGGCGGACCAGGGCGTCCCGGTTCCGGCCCGGCAGGCGCGCTCCCACTCGATCTCGGTCGGCAGCCGGTAGCCGCGCGCGCCGGGGATGGGCAGGACGTTCTCGCCGTCGATCGCGTAGGCGGGCTCGAGGCCTTCGATGGCGGACAGCCGGTTGCAGAAGGTGACCGCTTCGTACCAGCTGATGCCGGCGATGGGATGGGAGGGCTCGCCCGCGCTGTCGGTGCCCATCACCGCGTCCCACTCGTCCCGCCGCAGCTCGCGGGCGGCGAGCCAGAGCGGCGCCTCGAGGCGCTCGGTGTGGAGGGTCTCGTCGGCCTGCCGACCCTCTTCCTCCTGCGGCGAGCCCATCGCGAACGAGCCGGCCGGGATCCGCACGAACAGCATGGCGCAGCTGTTGCGCCAGGTCAGGCCGGCGTCGAGGGAATCCCCCGCGCGCTGCACCGGCGCCGGCGACCACCATAGGCTCTCGGCGCTGACCGGCCCCGGCGTCGAGCCGGCCTGCCAGGCGAGCCCGAGCCCGAGCAGCCCGACGCCGAGCAGCCCGAGGATCAGCCCGACAGGCCTGCGGCGGCGCGGCGTGGAGACCGGCACCGGGGTGTGGATCAGCGGCCGCGACCCGGTCACCTCGTTGGAGGAGGAGCTGCGCAGCCCGGTCAGCCCGGGGTCGAGGTTGCCCGCGAAGGACCGCAGGTGACGCGCGAGCTTGCGGCCGTTGGGGAAGCGCTTGGCGGGATCCTTCTGCAGCAGCCGCGTCACGGCCTCGACCAGCGCGGGGGCGAGGTCGGAGCGCAGCGCGCGCGGGTCGGGCACGTCGTTGAGCCCGTGCTGGTTGCAGAAGTTGATCGCGGTCGGCCCCTCGTAGGGCAGCTGCCCGGTCAGCATCTCGTAGAGCGTGCAGCCGAGGCCGTACAAGTCCGAGCGGTGGTCGGCGCGGCGCGAGTCGGCGAACTGCTCCGGGGACATGTAGGCGGGCGTGCCGATGAAGCTGCCGTAGTCGGTCAGCGAGCCCTCGGCGTCCGGGCGCGCCGGCAGGCCCGGCGCGGGCAGGTCGGCGCTGAGGTCGAGCTGGGGGGCGCCGCTGGTCACCTTGACGAGGCCGAAGTCGGCGATCTGGACGCGGTCCTCGGAGGTCAGGAGCAGGTTCCCCGGCTTGACGTCCCGGTGCACGATGCCCTCTTCCGCGGCGGCGGCGAGGCCGAGGGCGGCCTGGCCGATCAGGCGCGCGGCCTGGGCTTCCTCCATCGGCCCCGACTGTTTCAGGAGGTCGCGCAGCGAGCCGTGCTCGGCGTAGCGCATCGCGATGCAGAACAGGTGATCGGCGACGAACATGTCGTAGATCGGCACGATGTAGGGGCTCTCGAGCCGGGCCAGCGCGCGCGCCTCGCGTCGGAAGCGCGCGATCAGCCGCTCGTCGCGGGACAGCGCGGGGCGCAGCACCTTGAGGGCCGCCCGGCGCCCGAGGTTGAGGTGGGTGCTGAGGAAGACCGCGCCCATCCCGCCCTGGCCGAGCAGCTTGGAGATCAGGTAGCCGCCGAGCTCGAGCCCGAGCAGCCGGGTCCAGCTCGACTCGTCCGGCCGCGCCGGGAGGCCGGCGGCCGGGGAGGCGGGCAGCCCGCCGATGGTCGGGGTCTCGTCGCCCGGACCGCGCCGCGCGAAGGGAGTGCGCTCTACCGGCTCTGCCACGTGTTCCCGCACCCCCCGAACGGCTCCCCCCAAGTCTGCGCGCTGTCTGGGCTTGTTGCAAGCCCCCAGAGCGCGGATGGAGGCGCGGCCGGGCGGGGGCTATAGTAGAGATGGAGTCACTCGGGGGGTGGACATGAAGAGCTGGGCGTGCGGGATCGTCGTTTGGTTGGGGCTTGCGGGAGCCGCCTCCGCGCAGGTGGCGGGTTCCGAGCTGGTCGTCGACGGGGCGACGCCGGAGACCCTGGCGGAGGCGATGAGCCAGCTTCCCCTCACCGTGGAGGACATCGATCTGTTCATCGCCGAGACAGAGCGCCTGGTCGCGTGGCTCCCCGACCACCCCGAGGCCGCGCCCGTCTTCCTCGGGGGGGCGAGCCGTGGCCTGCCCGTCGATGCCATCGCGGCGTGGGAGCTGTGGGGCGAGGAGGAGGAGGCGCGCCTGGCCCGGGCCCGCGACTGGCTGGCGGCGTTCCTGAAGGTCCAGATCGCCAGCGGTCCGTCGCCGGTCGATGCCCTCAAGGAGAACAGCGACCTCGTCGCCGCGCACGGAGAGCGTATCGGAGCGGCGATGGAGGCCTTCCAGGGTGCGATCATGGGGCTGCGGAATCCGCCGCCCAGCGCCGAGGCGCGGGCCGCCGCCGAGCAGCTCGAGGCGATCGTCCGCGGCCAGAAGGCCTACTTCGAGCGCGCGCGTCCCGCGCGCTACGCCGCCGACCTCGCGACCCTGGCCGCGAGCCGCTGGATCCCGGAGGAGCTGCACGACGGCGAGGAGGGGGGCTACACCTTCACGGTCCGCGGCAGCGCCTCGGGATGGACGGCGCACGCCACGCCGGGTGAGGGCCTCGCGCCGGCTTTCCACCTGTTCGTCGACCAGTCGGGGGTCGTGCGCATCGAGAATGGCGCCCCGGCCGGAAGCGCCCATCCCCCGCTGTCCGAGGTCGATGCCATAGAGGCGCCGGTCAGGCCCGCCCGCGCGGCCGTGAACGAGGCCTCCGCGATCTCGAGCCTGCGCACGCTGGTCTCGTCCCAGGCGATGTACTTCCAGGGCGACATCGACGGGGATGGAGTCAACGACTACGGACTGCTCAGCGAGCTGTACGAGCACGGGCTGATCGGCGACGTGCTCGGGAAGGGCACCAAGAGCGGCTACAACTTCAGCGTCGTGATCACGGCCACGGGCTGGGAAGCGGTCGCGCTCCCGGTCTCGGGGGAGGGGCGCCGCTTCTACGTCAACGAGACCGGGGTGATCCGTTTCAGCCTGGACGGCAGCCCGAGCGCGGAGAGTCCGCCGATCGAGTAGGAGGGGAACCGATGCAGCGCCTCAGCCTTGTCGCTTGTGCGGCCTTGTTCGCCGGCTGCGCGACCGTCCGCACGAGCAGCATGCGCGCGCTCGAGGTGCGCAGCCCCGAGGCCGCGATCGAGGTGCGCCCCTTCTGGACCCTGGACGACGGCCGCGAGCGCCCGGTTGCGGGCCTCGAGGTCTGTGTGCGCGAGCCCGTGACCGGCGCCGAGTGGTGTGCCCCGAGCGCCTTCGACGAGGCGGTGGTGTTCGCGGGGCTGGCGCCGGGGCGCTACGAGGTCGAGCTGCGCGCGTCGGGGGAGGTGCTCGTCGTCGAGCGGGTCGAGCTCGAGACCGGCAAGCTCCTGCGCCTGTCGATCGACCTCGCCCTCGTCGAGCGCGCGCCGCCCGACCTGCCGCCGCCCTCGACCTCGCGCCGCGGCATCGTCCGCGAGGTGATCGACTTCACCTGGGATGCCCTGGTGTTCGTCGGCCAGATCCTGCTCGGCGTGACCGTGCTCGGCCTGCTGCTGGTGTTGCGCGTGCTCTGAGCCGGCCCCTACCAGCGTACCCCCGCGACCAGGAACCACTGGGTCGCCACGCAGGCCCCGACCGCCACCGCCGCGAGCGCGAGCGGCACCCCGGCCCCGATCGGCAGCGGCGTCGGCAGCCCCGCGATCCGTTGCCGGAAGCCGACGCCCAGCAAGAGCAGCGGCGCGATGCCCAGCCGCAGCGCGAGGGTGAGTCCCTCCGCCGGGGGCGCGTCGAAGAGCCGGTCGATGCCGGGCGTCTTGACCAGCACCGCCGGCACCTGCAGCGCGAGCACGGCCAGCACGAACAGCCCGAGGAAGCCGAGCCGCTTCCCCAGCCGCAGCTCCCCGCTGGTCGCGGTCGCGGAGATCAGCAGGTGGCGCAGCCAGGTGTCGGCGGAGACGAGGGCGAGCACGGCGAACAGGGTGCCGGCGGCGTAGTGGATGATCGCCTGCTCGGTCAGCCAGGGCAGGACCTCCCCCATGTCCCCCAGGCCGGTGAAGATCTCGACGCTGATCCGCACGAGCGCGTCGCACAGCGCGAAGCCGGCGCCCGCCCACAGCGCGAGCTTGAGCTTGCGCGAGAAGAACACCCGGCAGAACAGGAGGATCGGCAGCGCGACGACGATCACCGAGAAGTAGCCGGCGAGCCGATAGCCGAACCCGTCCCGGTAGTGGTCCGCGAAGAACACGTCGTGCCGCTCCGGCCCGTACAGGTCGACGAACACGAAGTCGACGACCGCGCCGGTCGCCTCGCCGAGCAGCCCGTGGCCGACGAGCTGGTGCAGGCAGGCCGCGAGCGGCCGCGCGAGCACGCAGGCGGCCGCGCACAGGAGCGCCGTCCACAGCAGGCGCATCGAAGTTCCCCCGGAAGTTCCTCCCCCGGTATACGCCAAGCCCGCAGCGACAGCCAGCCCCGCTCAGCTCGAGGCCGACTCGTTGCGCCGCAGCCCGAGCTTCCACAGCAGGATCGCCACCGTCCACACCGCGACGCAGGCGACGGCGAGGTAGACCAGCGGCTGCAGGTGGGTCGGCGAGAACAGGAAGTACGACGACTGGCTGCCGACCATCAGCACCGGCAGCCCGAAGGTGAAGGTGCGCCGGATCCAGGCCTGGTAGACGAAGTCGGGCCAGCGGCTCATGTTCTGCAGCTCGATGCGGATGAAGTTGACGCCCTGGCCGTACTGCAGCCAGAACATCGATGTGCTCATCGCGATCTCGAAGCCGAACAGCAGCAGCGTCGCGAGCACGAGGACCAGCGGCAGGAGGAGCAGCTGCGGCCAGCTGAAGCCGAGGGCCCAGGCCCGGTAGAAAAGGTGGATCCAGACCGGCAGGAAGAGGAAGGTCGTCGCCGGCCGTATGTAGCGGAAGAAGACCTGGAACAGCGAGCTGATCGGTTTGACCAGCACGAAGTCGAGCTCCCCCATGCGGATCGCCGGGCTCAACCGCCAGAAGCTCTCGCTGATCAGGGCCATGTGGAACTGGTCGACGACGAGCATGAAGCTGACGAAGAACAACAGCTCGTCTTCGCTCCACATCCCGACGTGGGAGGTGTGGTCGTAGATGATGTGCACGCTGAAGATGCTCATCAAGTAGAACGACAGGTCGACCAGCAGCAACAGGAAGAAGTTGACCCGGAAGCCCATCTCCTTGGCGAAGGAGGTGCTGACGAAGCCGGCGTAGACCGACAGGTAGTGGCGGATGCGGCGGAGGATCCCCATCTCACATCCCCGCCGCGGTGTAGTTTCGGATCCCCGACCGCCAGACCAGCCAGGCCAGGCTCGCGACCAGCGCGGACCAGCCGAGCAGCACCAGGGTCGCCTGGCCGACTGCGACGTCGGCGCCGAGGAAGGCCTTGACCGGGTAGAAGGTCAGGTAGGGGAAGGGCGTCCAGTCGAGGATGCGCACCAGCCACACCGGGTACAGGTCGAGGGGGATCAGCCGTCCGGCGAGGAAGCCGCTGACGATCTTGAAGATCACCCGCAGGGTCCAGGTCTCGTCGAGCCAGAAGGCGAACAGCGAGAACACGTAGATGATCCAGAACCACAGAAGCCCCGCCAGCAGCCCGAGCCACAGCCCGCTCGCCATCGCGGTCCAGCCCGCGAGCGACAGGTCGTCGGCGAGCACGGCCCGCAGGCAGACGACCATCAGCGCGGCGATGAAGACGTGGACGGACTGCCGCGCGAGGTACTGGCTGACGTGGTACTCCCACATGTCGAAGGGGTAGAGCAGGAAGCTCGAGATGCGCCCGAGGCGGATCTCCTCGGCGAGCCGGTCGAAGCCGTGGGAGACCTGCAGCATAGAGGTGACCATCACCCACAGGTGGTAGGCGATCATCATGTCGAGGGTGAAGCCGCCGAGCGTCGCCTCGCCGGAGCTCTCGTAGATGCTCGTCCACAGCGAGTACTTGATCACGAAGAAGATGAAGATCGGCCCGAACACCTGCAGCGCGAGGTTGAAGCGGTACACGAACAGCTTCGACCACTCGAGCAGCATCGACTGCCACAGCTTGCGCCCTTCGAGGACCAGCGCGCGCATCTCAGACGCACCTCGGCAGCAGCTCGGGCTTCTCGAGCAGCCGGTGCATCACGCGCTCGATCGGCAGCTTCTCGGTGCCGAAGGCGGTCGCCGGGTAGCGGGCGAGGATGGCGGCGCCGATCGCGCCGACCTGTTCGGCGGGGACCTTGAGCTCGACCTCGGTGCCCTCGGCCTTCCAGCTCGCCGCGTTCTCGGTGAAGAGCGGGTCGTCCTGGGGCGGGGCCTCGGCGAAGGTGAAGGTCAGGAGCTTCTCGCTGCCGAGCACCGAGGCGAAGGCCTCGCGGCTGCCGTCGAAGCGCTTCTCGCCGCGGTTCATCAGCACGACCCGCTGGCACAGGGCCTCGATGTCGGCCATGTAGTGGCTGGTCAGCAGGATCGTCAGCTGGTGCTGCTGGTGGTAGTCGCGGAGGAACTGGCGGATGCGCCGTTGGGCGACCAGGTCGAGGCCGATGGTCGGCTCGTCGAGGAACAGGAAGGAGGGCTGGTGCAACAGGCAGGCCATCAGCTCGACCTTCATCCGCTCGCCGAGGGACAGCTTGCGCAGCGGCACCCGCAGGACGTGCCCGGTGCCGAGCAGCTCGGAGAGCTCGCCGACGCGCTGGCTGTAGGCCTTGTCCTCGAGCTCGTAGAAGCGCTTGAGCAGCTGCAGGGAGTCGAGGGCCGGCAGGTCCCACCAGAGCTGGGACTTCTGCCCCATCACCAGGGCGATGTGGCGGCGGAACTCGCGGGTGCGGTCGAAGGGCACCGCGCCGAGCACCTCGAGGCTCCCGCTGCTCGGCATGATGATCCCGGTCGCGAGCTTCATGAAGGTCGTCTTGCCGGCGCCGTTTTCCCCGAGCAGGCCGACGATCTCGCCGCGCTCGATGTCGAGGGTCATCGCGCGCACGGCCTGGTTCTCTTCGTAGCGCCGGCGGAACAGGCCGCGCAGCGAGCCCCACAGTCCGGGATCCTTGCGGTAGATCCGGAACTTCTTGCCGACCGAGCGTGCGCGTAGGGCGGGGGCCATGGTCCTTCCGAAGCTGTGGATGGGGAACCGGGGACGACCCCCCGGGCCCCAAGCCTACCAAAGCTCTCGCCGGCCGGATAGCCATTTGCACCGGGCGCGGACATGCGCGATGCTGGCGGGCGATGCCTGTGTGGAGGAAGACGATGCGTAGCGCACTGCTGCTCGCCTGTGTGGTCGCGACCGCCCTGGCCCAGGACGCGAGCATCGACCTCGTCGTCGCGCTCGAACGCCACTTCGAGCTGCGCACGGTCGCCGAGCTCGGCAGCGTGGAGCACCGCGAGGAGTGTCTCGCAACCCTCGCGGAGGAAGCTCGAGGAAGCGGACCGAGGGCCGAGCTCGCCGCGCTGCGGACCGAGCTGCTGACGTATGTCCATGAGCGGCGGGATGCGCTCGCCGCGGCCGAGACCCGACGGGCGGAGGCGGTCGCGCGCTTCGAGCGTGCGCGGCGGGAGCTCGCCGAGGCCGAGCAGATCCGCGCCGGGATCGATCGCACCGCGCCGGCGTTCGGTCCCGCCGACGACGCCTACTACGAGGCCCGGGACCTCTTCGCCGCCGCCGAGGACGCGCTGTACGAGGCGCGCTGGCAGCTCGAGTCGAGTGAGGACGCGCTGCATGACGCGACCCGGAGCCTCGCCCGCGTCGACCTCGACGCGCTGGCCGAGCATGCGCGGGAGGCGGCCTACCGCGCCGAGGATGAAGGTCGAACGGCGGACGCGGAGCGCGCCAACGCCTGGCTCGGGCTGTTGCACAGCCTCGCGGTGCGAGCAGACCACCTGGACGCCCGCGAGAGCGATGGGCGCGACCAGCTGCGTGACGCGGCCGCGCGACTCGCGCGCGCCGAGGAGGAGCTCCTCCGGCTCGATGACCAGATGCGGTCGGAGATCCGCCATCTGCGCGAGCGCTACGAAGAGGAGATCGACCACCTGCACGCGATGATCGAGCGCGAGCGCGAGGAGGTGCGCGACCAGGAGGCGCGTCTGTACACGCTCGAGGGCGCGGCCTTCGAGGGCGTGTGGGGCCGGACGGTCCGCGCCGAGCTCCGGGCCGGCAGCTTCGGCGCGCAGGCCGCCCTGCTCGCGGAGCGGGCCGGGCTGCCGATCGCGGTCGAGCCCGGCCTGGCCGCGCGGGAGATGCCGGCCCTCGCGCCCGGTCCGCGGCCGCTCGGCGCGGTGCTCGACCTGCTCGGTTGTGTCGCGGGCGCGCGGCAGCAGCGGGGCTGGGCGCACGCTTCGGTGTTCCGGGAGGGCCTGCAGGTCTATGGCTGGCATCCGGAGAGCCTGGCGCTGATCCGCTTCGCTCCGGGCGATCCCCTCGAGGGGCCCGAGGGCTGGGAATGCGTCGAGCTCGAGGAGGCTCCCTGGGCGACCTGGGGCGGGATCGACGGCGGGACCGCCCTCGCCACCGTCGACGTCTTCGACGCGCACGGCGCGGTGGTCTTCACCTCGGGCGAGCCTCTGCGCCTCGCGGGGGAGTGGGCCGCGCTGGCGCCGCTGGCCCGCTTCGAGGGTTCCCGTTGCCGCGCGCGGGTGCCTGCCGCAGAGCTGCCGGTCGCCTGCCCGACGGCGCACGCCTGGGTGCGGGTCGAGGTCGTGGCGGTCGACCGGGGCGATCCGCTCGGTGAGGTGGCGAAGACCGTCGAGCGCAAGCTGGACCAGACGCTCGCGCTGGCCCTGGACGGGGTTTCCCTCGATGACGTCGCGCAATTCCTGCGGAGGCTGACGGGTCTGAACATCGTGCTCGGCCCGGAGGTCGATGCCTCGATGGCCGTCACCCTGCACGCCGAAGATCTTCGGGTGCGCGAGGCTCTCGACCGCATCGCGGCGGTCTGTGGCCTGCGCTGGGGCGTCCACGCCGGGGCGCTGGTGCTGTTCGATCCGGACGAGAGCGCATTGCGCGAGCCGGCGCCCTTCCCGCGCGGTCCCCTGGGCCTGCCGGTCGGAGCACTGCAGGCGCGGCTCAGCGTCGACATCACCGGCCTGCCGGTCGCGGGGGTGCTCGCCGACCTCGGCCCGGTGACCGGCTTGTCCTTCCGTTTGGCGGAGGAGCTCGACCCGGAGCAGGCGCTGGAGCTGCGGCTCGCGGACACCTCGCTCTACGCGATGTGTGAGCTGATCGCCTTCCAGCTCGGCTGCCGGTGGTATTTCTCGCACGGCACCGTCAGCTTCGGCGCTCCCGTGGCCGCGGTCGCCGACCCCTTCGGCGGCTGGCTCGACGACGCGCGTCCGCAGCTGCGCTTCGAGGGCACGCTCGGCGCGCTCCTCCCCGTCCTCGGCGAGCGCTGCAACCTGCCCGCGCGGCTCGGTCCGGAAGTCGACCCCGAGGCGCCGGTCGCGCTGGACGACTCGCTGTCCCCCCGCCAGCTCTTCACCTCGATCGCCGAGCAGTGCGGTCTGCGCTGGCGCTTCGAGGGCTACACGCTGAGATTCGAGGCACCCGAATGACGGACGAGAACAGGTACCGCAAGGCCCACCGGGTCGTCGAGCGCTACTACGAGAAGCTGGTCGCCGAGGTCGGCGAGGAGGTCCTGCGCCGCGAGCGGGACTTCGGCCAGGTCAGCTTCAGCGCCGCCGAGGAGGTGCTCGCCGGCTTCGCCGGCCGCCTCGAACAGGTCAGCCAGGTCGCGCGCCACCTCGACACCGCGGCCCGCGCCCGCGAGGAGCATCCTCCGCCGCCGATGCAGCTCGCCGAGATCCGCGCCCCCGAGGGCGGCCTGCCCGAGGCCGTCAACGCCTGGCTGGCCGAGCATCCCGACCGCACGCCCGTGTCGCTGAGCACCGTGTCCGGGATGCGGGAGATGCGCTGCTTCGTCCTGTACCGTGTCGGCAAGCCGAAGCCGCCGTCGATGACCCGGCGGCGGGGATTCTGAGACCTGCAGAGGAGCCCGCATGCGTCTGCCCATCATCCTGCTCGCCGCCCTGCTCGTCGGCTGCGGCGCCTCCGCCCCGAAGACCGCGACCGCGCTCGCTGAGCGGCTGAAGGACGAAGGCATCACCTACGACGAGCTGCGCGAGCTGCCGAAGCCGGGCGGGCGCCTGAAGTTCGACGAGCTGATCGCGCTGGTGTCCGACGAGCTGTGGGTCGAGATCGTGCGCATCGAGGACGACCGGGTCTACGAGGTGGCGGTGGCGGCGGGAGCCCTGCTGCGCCTGGCGGAGACCGAGGTCGGCCGTGAGCTGCCCGGCAACCCGAGCCTGCACGCCCACGATCCGCTGGTGATCATCGTCCGCCAGGAGCCCGCCGAGGGCGCGGTCGCGGCGGCCCTCGTCGAGATCTTCGGGGAGTAGGGGCG
This sequence comes from bacterium, assembly GCA_030428695.1. The sequence goes on along the minus strand of JAUIEM010000048.1, from coordinate 15,558 downwards.
CGCGCAGCAGACCGGCGCGCACGAGCGTTTGCTTCGGGCGACGGGCAGCCCGTACACTCGGGCGTCCGCCCAGGATCACTGGGCTGAGCGCAGATCCGATGCACCGCCTTCTCCTCCTCTCGCTCCTGCCCCTCCTGCTCGTCGCCTGTGGCGATGCGGAGGCGCCCGCGCCGCCACCTCCGACCCCGACGGCCGCGATGGTCGCCGAGCTGCGGGCGATCGCCGAGGCGCGACCCGAGGGCGAGGTCTGGCACCTCAACGCCGCGCGGGCGAGCGCGATCGACCGGCGTCTCCCGACCGTCCGTGATCCGGGCGAGCGGATCAGCCTCTTGTTCGAGGCTGGCACGCAGTGGCTCAACGCGGGCGACTACACGCTCGCGATCGAGCGTTACGACGAGATCTTCCGCTTCGTCACCGCGGCGAAGCTCGACGTCCCCGAGGGTCCGATGCGAGCGATCGAGGAGATGCGCGCGGTCGCGTGGTTGCGCAAGGCGGAGATCGAGAACTGCCTGCGTCACCACAACGCGTACTCCTGCATCCTGCCGATCGCCGAGCCGGGCCAACACGTCGAGCGCGGGGGGGCGACGACCGCCCGCCGGCTGCTCGGCGAGCTGCTGGAAGCGGACGGCCAGGACGTGCAGGCGCGCTGGCTCTACAACATCGCGGGCATGGCCCTCGGCGAGTGGCCGGACGGGATCCCCGCGGAGCGCCGCATCCCGCCCGAGGTCTTCGCCTCCGACCGCGCGCTCCCGCGCTTCACCGATCGGGCGATGGAGCTCGGCGTCGCCGTCGCCGACATCGCCGGGAGTGTCGTGCTCGACGACTTCGACAACGACGACCGCCTCGACCTCCTGGTCAGCTCCTACGGGCTCGACGATCAGCTCCGCTTCTTCCGCAACGACGGGCGCGGCGGCTTCGAAGACCGCACCGAGCAGGCGGGCCTGCGCGGCCTCTGGAGCGGCCTGAACATGGTCCAGGCCGACTACGACAACGACGGCTGGCTCGACGTGCTCGTGCTCCGGGGGGCGTGGCTCTCCAGGCATGGCCAGCACCCGAACTCGCTGCTGCGCAACAACGGGGACGGCACCTTCTCCGACGTGACGCGCGCCGCCGGCCTGTACAGCCGCCTCCCGACGCAGACCGCGAGCTGGGCGGACTTCGACAATGACGGCTGGCTCGACCTGTTCATCGGCAACGAGCACTCGAGCGGGATCGACGCCCCCTGTCAGCTCTACCACAACCGGGGGGACGGGACCTTCCGCGAGGTCGCCCAGGAGCACGGGCTCGCCCTCGAGGCCTTCGTCAAGGGCTGCGTGTGGGGGGACTACGACAACGACGGCGATCCGGACCTGTACGTGACCACCGTCACCGGGGCGAACCATCTCTTCCGCAACGACGGCACCGAGGACGGCGTGCGCTTCACCGACGTCGCCGCGACGGCGGGCGTCACCGATCCCCGCCACGCCTTCCCGTGCTGGTTCTTCGACTTCGACCAGGACGGCTGGGAAGACCTGTTCGTCAGCGGCTTCGACTTCGGCTTCTTCGAGACCGCGGCCGGCGAGGTGGCCCGTGACTACCTCGGGCTCCCGACCGAGGCCGAGAAGCCGCGCCTGTTCCGCAACCAGGGCGATGGGACCTTCCGCGACGTCACGCGCGGCGCCAGGCTCGACACCGTGCTGTTCACGATGGGGTGCAACTACGGCGACCTCGACAACGACGGCTTCCCGGACTTCTACGCGGGCACGGGAACGCCGGACTTCCGCGCCCTGATTCCGAACCGGATGTTCCTCAACGGCGGCGGGGCCGGGTTCCTCGACGTGACGAGCGCGGGAGGTTTCGGCCATCTGCAGAAGGGGCACGGGGTCGCGTTCGGGGACGTCGACCACGATGGCGACCAGGACATCTACCACGTGCTCGGCGGGTCCTACGACGGCGACAACTTCATGAACGCGCTGTTCGAGAATCCGGGCGCCGGCGGCGCATGGGTCAAGCTGAAGCTGGTCGGGGAGACCGCCAACCGCGCCGCGATCGGAGCCCGTGTCGCCGTCTTCGCCAGCGCCGCGGACGGCCGCTCCCGGACCTTCCACAGCCGGGTGAGCTCCGGAGCGAGCTTCGGAGCCAACCCGCTGCGGGTCGAGCAGGGGCTCGGCGACTACGCGACCATCGAGCGGGTCGAGATCCTGTGGCCCGGGGAGAGCGCTCCCCAGCGTCTGGAGGGCATCGAGGCCGGAGCCCTGTGGCTCGTCCGCCAGGGGGCGGAGCCCGAGCGGGTCGCGCTGGTGCCGACCCCCCTGCAGGGCGGCGGCCACGCCCATCATTGATCCCGCGGACGGGGCCGCTCTACACGGCGAACCCGAGCTCCTCCCCGGCGAGCCCTTCCTCCCCCCGCCGCCAGTCGAGCAGCGCGGAGCCGTCCTCGCTCTCGAGCAGGTAGGCCGCGACGGGCCCGAACACGAAGGCGAGCTCGTCGGCGGTGCAGGTCGGCAGGTAGCTGCGCAGCACCCGCGGGTCGTAGTAGCGGAAGTAGAGCTTCTTGCCGCGGTCCGACTCGACCTCGAGGAAGCGCCGGAAGTGCTTGCGCAGCTCCTCGAGCCCCGCCTCCGCGGCGACGAAGATGCCCCAGCTGTCCCCCCAGCCGGCGCGCAGCATCCAGGGCAGGAAGTCCTCGCCGGGGAGGCAGCGCACCAGCCAGGGGGCCGCGCGGGCGAGCACACCCGGCAGCTCCCCCGCGTACAGACAGGCCTTCTCCGCGGCGCGCTCGAGGCCGGGGTGGATCGCGTCGCGGCGGGCGGTGTCGACGATCGCGTACAGCCCGTCCGGCGCGCGTTCGAGCAGGGCCGCGGCGAGCGGGGCGGGGTCGGGGCGGGGCATCGCGGGCTCCGGGAAGGGGCGTCGTCGCCCGGTGGTCACGAGGAGGGCTTGCGGCGCCAGGCGTCGTCGGGCCGCTGCGGGAAGCTGACCCGGCAGGGCCCGGCCTCGGGGGCCTCGACCCGCGCGCGGCCGTCCGGGCCGAGCGTGCCCTCGGTGCTGCTGCCGTCGGGGAATACGACTTTGTAGGGCTCGTCCGCCAGCGGCTGGCCGTCGGCATCGAGCAGGGCGAGCGCGAGCCACTTCTCCGGCGGCCGCTGCACCCGCCCCCAGTTCTCGGAGCGGCGGCGTGGGAAGACCAGCCGCCACGCGCCCTTGTCGAGCTCCTCGACCCGCGCGAAGCCCTTGTCGTCGAGGCTGCCGCTCTTGACCTGGCCGTCCTTGTGCAGCTCGTAGGGCTCGCCGGCCAGCGGATCGCCGGCCTCGTCGTAGAAGCGCACCCCGACCCAGCTCTTCGTGTAGGGGCAGGTCTCCTCGCCGGAGCTCGGGTCGCCGTCGCTGAAGCTGTCCGCCATCTCAGACCCCCTGCCCGTCGATGCCGCGCTCCTCGGCGTCGGCGAGCCGTCCGGCCAGCTCGCCGAGGTCGGGTCCGGTGCCGCGCAGGGTGTCGATCTCGAGGATCAGGTCGATGGCCGCCGGCACCCGGGTGTCGAAGTCGCGGCCGTAGGTGAAGCACAGCTCGAGGAAGCGGACGCCCTGTTTCTCGCTGACGTAGCCGTACATGCGGGCGCGCTCGATGCCGTCCTCGATCTCGCGCCCGAGCCCGTCCCCGAGGCGCTCGCAGGGCGCTGGGAAGCGCGCGCGCAGGTGGTCGGCGACGCGGGCGTGGAAGCGCCGGACCACCGCCTGCCGCATCGCCTCGAGCTGTTCAGCGCGGAGCTTGAGCACGGCGCTTCCTCTTCCCCTTCTTGATCTGCTCGCAGCGCTCACACACCGGCGTGCCGGAGATCGCCGCGCGGCGCAGGGCTTCGGCCTGCTGCTCGGGCATGAAGACCGGCTTGCGCTTGAAGACGACCCGGTACTTCTTGCCGGTGCCGAAGGGATCCGCGCCGGAGGACTTCTTCTCCTTCGCCTTGTCGTAGTGCAGGCGCTGGGTGCCGCCGGTCCGTTGGTCGGCCGGGGAGCTGCCGGATGCCACGGCGACCTCCTGTCGTGCGTTGTCCTTCCATGATGACAGGCCTGCCGCCCGCATCAAGCACGCGCCCCTTGTGTCCTCGCCGTCGGGCTGTCAGTCTGGGATGACAAACCGTAGCGAGCACCGTGCCGGCGCACCACGACGCCGGGGAGGGACCGATGGCCGACCACGTCGCCGCCGAGGGCGAGTGCCTGATCAGCATCGCCAAGGCCAAGGGCTTCACGCGCTGGGAGACGATCTACTACCACGAGGGCAACGCCGCCCTGCGCAAGACCCGGCCCGACCCGAAGCAGCTCGCCGCGGGGGACAAGGTGTTCATCCCCGAGCCGGGCAGCCGCGAGGTGTTGTGCGAGACCGGGCGCGAGCACGTCTTCCAGCTCAAGCGGCCTCCGCAGACCGAGGTGCGCCTCGTGCTCGAGCACACCGAGGGCGAGCCGATGGCGAGCGTGTCCTACAGCCTCGTCGTCAAGCTGCCCGACGGCAGCACCGACGAGCGCAGCGGCCAGACCGACGCCGAGGGCGTGCTCGCCGAGCTCGTCCCGGCCGACGCGACCGAGGCCGAGCTGACCCTGAAGCCGGAGGGGGCGGAGCCGCTGGTCTGGCAGCTGAAGATCGGCGACCTCGATCCGCTCGCCGAGGACACCGGCGTCCAGGACCGGCTGCGCAACCTCGGCTTCGACCTCGGCGACGAGGACGGCAGCCACGGGCCGAAGACCGCGCTCGCGCTGCGGGCCTTCCAGGAGAGCTGCGGGCTCGAGCCGACGGGCACGGCCGATCCGGAGACCCTGCGCCGGCTCGACGAGGCGATCGCCGAGCCGGTCGACGACGAGGACGAGGGCGACAAGCGGCCGCAGGTCGGGTGAGGAGGAAGGCATGGATCTCAAGAAGCTCGACGACGCGATCGCCAGCCTCCACGACCTCGTCGACGGCGAGGAGCGCAGCTCGCTCGAGCGGGCGACCCTCGTCGACATCGTCGAGGACCTCGAAGCCCTCGGCGCCCGCCTGAAGCGCGACGCCATCCCCCCGGACGTCGCGCGTGAGCTCGGCGTCGACAGCCTCGGCCGGGTCACCGAGAGCACGAAGCTGCAGGACCTGATCAAGGGCATGGCCGGCTCGGTCAAGAACGCCCGCCTGACCCATCGCAAGAAGAAGGAACAGGCCGCCACCGAGCTCAAGCTGCTGCGCCCGAAGCTCAAGCTCAAGCCGCGGGCTTCGGCCGAGAAGCTGCTGCTCGAGCTCGAGATCATGCGCCGTTATCTGATCGTGCTGAAGAAGTACCTCAACGAGAAGAACCTCGATGTCCGCGACGGCGAGCTCGACTTCACGATCGATGAGCGCGACTTCAAGACCGTCTGGGGCCAGGTGCTGCAGCACATGATCGTCCAGGGCCGCAGCTTCAAGCTCGAACGCCGCTTCTTCAACCAGCGCAAGCTGTACCGCTACCTGTACCACACCAACCCCGGCCTGACCGCGGTGATGAGCCCCGAGGACTGGGACACCCTGTTCGGCAACCACGAGGCCGAGGACGAGCGCGACGCGCCGCCGCTGGGCTGGGACGACATCGCCCAGCACACGATGCACGAGGACACGATCGACTACATCGAGCGCGGCGAGGACCGCTTCCTCCTGTTCTACCCCGGCGACGAGCGCGAGCCCTTCGCCCTGAGCGGGCGGCGCGTCGCGGTCGAGGGGACGAACGGCACCGGGGTCGAGCACGGGCGGGCGACGCGGCTGTTCCAGCTCGAGAAGCACACGAAGACCAAGAAGAAGAAGAACATCCACGCGGGGCAGCTCAACCGCGAGGACCACCTCGGCAAGATCAAGAAGAAGGGCAGGCACGCCGGCCAGATCCTCGCCGAGCTGCTGAAGATCGCGACCGGCGTGCCCGAGGACGAGAAGGCGAAGACGACCCGCCTGCGGCGCACCACCCTGACCGCGCTCAACCGCACGATGACCGCCAAGATCGCGCTCTTCCGCATCCTGATCAGCGAGCTGATCGAGACCCACATCCGGCGCGAGACGCAGTCCCGCTACGTCGGCAAGGTGCGCGCTCTCGGCCGTCCGGTCGAGGAGGTCGTGACCTTCGGGGCCGACATCGAAGAGCGTTGGCAGGGGGTCAAGGAGCTGCGCGACGAGCTCGAGGAGCTCTGGCTCGGGCAGGACAGCGCCGACGACTACGTCGAGCGGCTCGTCGACCTGTGGCGCGAGCTGATGCACCAGGACGTGTGCCGCGCCCGCTGGGACGACTACCTGCAGGTGCTCGCCCTGTTGTGCGAAGGGGATGAGGAAGCCTACGCCGCGGGCAAACAGGTCCTCGACGGGGCCCACGACGGCATCGCCCGGCTGTTCGAGGAAGAGGACGGCAGCAACCCCCGCCTCGAGCAGGCGGAGTTCCGCCTGACCCACTTCCTCGCCCTGACCCTGTGCGGCGAGCTCGGCGCGGAAGATGGTCTGGCCCTGTACGAGCTGATGTGCAACGAGCCGCCGGAGCCGCCCGACGGCGAGGAGGAAGAGGCCGAGCGCGAGATCCAGCGGCTGTTCGGCGGGGTGGCCCGGGACCGCTGGGAGGAGATGCACACCACCCTGCTCGCGGTGCTCGAGCTCGAGCTGCAGCAGCTCGGCGAGATCAAGGGCTACATCGCCGACCAGGAGGAGTACCGCACCGCCGGCTGGGTGCAGCACGCGACCGAGATCTCCCGCTACATCCGCAAGGTCAACGGGGTGTGCGCCTTCGTCGACTCCTACCTCGGCTGCTTCACGACGATGCGCCGCTTCATCGAGTGGACCCTGTTCGGCTGCCACAAGCCCGGCGAGGAGTGGCGGGCCGAAGCCCTGCGGGTCGGCGACGCGGCGATCAAGTTCGAGGTCGGCCTCAGCCTCGGCGCCTCGTTCTACTCCCGGATCGAGGCGAAGGTCGCGGTCGTCTTCACCGTCGCCGGCACGATCGCCCACGAGGACGACCGGCGGGTCCGCCACCGCGGCATCTACTCGGTCGGCCTCAAGCTCTCGGCGGGGGCCAAGCTGACCCTGAAGGACATCGTCGACACCGAGATCGCCCTCGACCTGATCAACGCGAGCCTCGCCGCCGACAAGGAGCTCGCGAAGAAGGTGCGGGTCAGCGTCTACGAGAGCCACATCCACATGGCCGCGGTCTGGGCCCGCAAGCTCGCCCGCGCCCGCACCCTGTTGACCAAGGCCTACCACACCCTGAAGGGCGGCGAGGGCATGCAGCTGTTCGGGGGCGTGCCGACCGACGAGGACGAGAAGACCATCCTCACCAAGGTGATCGGCGACGACCCCCACAAGGCCCTCGCCCTCAACCTGCTGCAGCGCAAGCGTCTCGAGGCGCGCAGCGGCTACTTCCTGACCAAGAAGGGCGAGAGCCACGACTGGAACCTCGCCTTCGACGCCAACGTGCCGCTGGTCAAGTACCACGCCGAGCGCTTCGCCGAGAACCGCACCTACGCGCGCTTCAGCTCGCGCACCTACGACGCCGCGCATGCGGTCAAGGGCAAGGAGGTCTGGGCCTACCGGCGCGACAGCCTGGCCGCGGGCGCCGACGAGGTGCCGGACAAGGCGCCGGTGGTGACCAGCAGCTGGTCGAAGAGCATCCTCTCGCGCTCGGGCCTCTACATCATGCCGGCCCGCACGCCGGACGAGCTGCTCAAGCACTCGATCGAGGTCGAGGGCGGCGACAACCCCCTCGACATCGCGCCGATCGACAACGACCCGGCGACCAAGACCCTGGTCGAGGGCTTCGTCCAGCACGAGGAGGACATGTTCCCCCTCAGCTTCACCTGCATCACCAACCATCCGAACCCCGACAACGACGGGATGTACTTCAACATCAAGGCTTCCCGCACCTGGTCGGCCGGGGTCGGTGGAACCCCCGAAGCGGGCGACGTCAGCGCCGCCTTCTCGCTGTCGCGCACCCACAGCAAGCACATTGATCCGTGGAACCTGCGCTGGTGCTTCAACATGATCGTGCAGTGGGGCCTCGACTGGATGAAGAAGGTCAAGGAAGGCGGCGTGCGCGGCTGCAACAAGCCGGTCGCCGCCCCGGACAACAACCTCCCGGACATCGAGCCCGGCGACGTCGACCCCGCGAGCCCGAACGCGATCCATCCGGACAAGGACACGCTGTACAACTACTTCCTGCGCGACACCCGGGAGCTGATCACCGGCGGGAGCCAGCCCTCGCTGCTGTGGTCCGAGCAGGGCGGGGACATCCTCTGGATGCTCCGCTACCTCGCGCTGTTCGGCGGCTTCGACGTCAACTACGTGTACTCGAACGAGACCGGCTACCAGGTGCAGTACGGCCGGGTCTGGATCAACACCGCGGCGGCCCTGTCGCTCGGCTATCCGATCCTGCCCTTCCTGACCCTCAGCGCCTCGGTCACCGCCTCGATGACCCACACGACCAAGGAGCTGCTCGGGCTGCACACCCTGACCTACATCCAGACGGTCTACAACGGCGTGCAGAAGCGCTACGAGGGCAGCAAGGACTGGGAAGCCTTCGTGCGCCTGCACCGCCTCGAGCTGCTCGCCCTGTTCAACTGGCTCGCCGTGCCCGACGACGGCTCGGCGGTCGAGGTCGGCGGCGACACCGACGCGACCCTCGGCGACCAGCTGACCAGCGCCGAGAGCGGCGAGAAGGGGACCGTCGAGGGCAACCTGCACGCCGCCGCCCAGGCGCTGCTCGCCAGCGTGCAGGTCGAGGTGGCCGCCCATCCGAAGGCGCTGCGCCGGCCGCCCGCGGAGAGCCGCGCGCGGCAGCTCTCGATCTGGCGCAACCTCAAGGACAGCCGCCGCCATTCCAGCGCGAACACCATCGTCGCGGGCAAGAAGGTCGGCGTCTACGGGGTGACGCTGTGGGACGCGGTCGGCGGGCGCTACTCCGACGACTTCTGCTTCCGCTACCGGCGGGGCGCGTACGCCGTGCTGTCCAAGGACGCCAAGGCGCCAAAGGACGTGCCGGTGTTCGTCGTCCAGCCGACCTGTCCGTACCGGATCATCGTCGACCTGCGCGGTCCGAAGTACCTCGCGCAGCTCAAGCTCGAGCTGCTCGACCACACCGGCAACCCGCTCGGCAGCCCGCTGACGATCGAGCACGACAAGGTCCCGCTGCTGCTCGACAAAGAGGGCAAGAAGAGCCAGCAGCGCAAGAAGGTCAAGAAGCCGCGCTTCATCATCGAGTGGTATGGGAACCAGGACGGCAGCCTCGCTCTCGACCAGGGCGGCCACCTGTCGAAGAAGAAGGAGAAGCTGCGCTGGGGGACCCTGTCGCAGAGCTACCAGCTCGAGGGCTGCCGCGCCCTCGCGCCCTCCGGGGCGAACTTCTACTGCCTGCGGGTCAGCGTGGCCGAGGCGGTCGTGCGTCCGACCTATCCGGCGGCCTGGCTGTACTTCGTCGTGCCCGACGACCCCTTGGCCAAGCTCGACACCTACCTCGCGGCCAAGCGCCGCTTCCAGGTGCTGTCCCAGGCCAGCCGCTGGCATCCGACCACGCCGCCGCCGCCGACGCCCGTCGACACCCCCCTCGAGGAGCGCATCGACGCGATCCCCCTCGACACCGGCAGCCCGCCTCCGGAGCCATCCGACGCGGAGCCGAAGCCCGTCGAAGAGCCCGCGCCGCAACGCGCGGCGGTGGTCGGCATCGAGAACATCGGCAACACCTGCTTCATCAACGCGGCGCTGCAGCTGATCGCGACCCAGGATCTCGCGGACAAGGCCTTCCGCGGCGAGGACGTGCGGGCGGCCAAGGGCGCGCTGCCGCCCCTGGCGCAGCAGGTGCTCGACCTGGTCGACGCCTACCACCAGCGCCAGGAGAGCGGCCGCGGGCGTGCCCTGGCCAAGAGGCACGTGCGGGGCATCCGGCAGATCCTCCAGGAGCGGGGGCTGGTGCGCCAGGCCGGCGAGGAGGGCGACAGCGAGGAGGCCCTGTTCGCGATGCTCGAGGCCTTCGACCAGGTCAGCCCGGAGCTGCACCGGGCCCGCACGGCCGAGGACCCGAAGTCGCAGTCGGAGCTGGTCGAGGAGTTCTTCGAGGGCGGCCGCTGGGAAGAGTTCCGCGAGTCGAAGTTGTACATGCCGGTGCTGGTGGAGCGCAGCTTCGCGCTCGGCGAGCCCGCGCGAGAGGCGACCGAGCAGGACTACGAGGATTTCAGCGAGCTCGAGGACGACGGCAAGGCCCTCCGTTACTACGCGCTCAACCGCATCCAGATCGGTCTGGACGACCTCGATGGTGAAGGACCACACTCCCTCGCGGACGCGCTCGCGGCCTGGTGGGACCGCAAGGACCTGCCCGCCGACCCGCAGAACGCGCAGAAGTGGATCCACCAGGGGCAGCTCTACCTCGGGGCGCAGCTGACCGCCGAGCGCTGGCGGCTGCTCGCTCATCCGGAGTACCTCGTCATCGCGCTCAACCGGCTCGGCTACGAGGAGGGGAACGGCGCCGCGGTCCCGCGCCTGAACCGCACGCCGGTCGATGCGCCCTGGATCTTCGAGCACGATGGCGTGACCTACCACCTCAAGGCCTTCATCGAGCACATCCCGTCCGAGACCAACCCGGACAACTGGACCAAGGGCCACTACGTCAGCTTCATCCGCGCCGGCCACAAGACCTGGTGGCGGGTCAGCGACAGCCACGCCAGCCTGCGCGACAGCGAGTCGCGCAACGCGGCGCGCCAGCGCGCCTACGTCTACCTGTACAAGTACCACCGACGGAAGCGGCGGCGGAAGCACCACCGGCGCCGCAAGCACCGCGAGCCGCGGGACCTGCTGCCCAGCCTCGCCTCCCTGCAGGAGAAGTGGGGGCAGCGGCTGGTGCTGAGCAAGACCGTCGACCTGACGACGGTCCGGGCGGATGCCGTCGTCAACGCCGCCAAGCGCACGCTCCAGGGAGGGGGCGGGGTCGACGGCGCGATCCACGCCGCGGCCGGAGGGCCGCTATTGACCGAGATCAACGAGCGTGACTGGGGCGCGAAACGCCCCGGCCACGACGACCTGATCGCCGACGGCGACGCGATCATCACCGGCGCCCACCGGCTCGGCGAGAACGGGGTCAAGCACATCATTCACGCCGTCGGGCCGCGCTTCGTCGACGGCACCCAGGGAGAGCCCGCGGCCTTGCGCAACGCCTACGCGAACAGCCTGGCCTTCGTCGGCAGCCACGGGCTGACGAGCATCGTGTTCCCGCCGATCAGCACGGGCATCTTCCACTACCCCCTCAAGGATGCGACCCGCATCGCCCTCGAGGAGGTCGAGAAGGTGTTGACTGCGCACCAGGACCTGATCGTGGTGCTGACCTTCTTCAAGGGGGCCTTCCCCTGGAAGGAAGAGCCGCTGCACGACTACGGGGGCTGAGCCGGACAAGCATCCGCGTTCGGCTCGGCCTCGTGGGAGTGCGCGATGCCCGTCCTCGGGTTCGACGTCGCGGTCGACATCCGTGCTGGGATCGAGATGGCAGCGCTGGGCGAGGGACCCCGCGATGGCGTAGAACAGAGCCCGGACAGCCGACAACCCGCACCGAGGAGAAGCCGATCAGCGAGCCACCGACCCGGAACGTCCTGCGCACACCGACCATCTCCCCTGCCGCCCCGACCGCCGAGCCGATCGAAGAGGGGCGGGCGCGCCCCCGGATCGAGTGCCTCCTGCAGCTGACCGCCGTGCTGCTCGGTTACGGGCTGACGGTCTTCCGGGTCGAGGAGGTCGTCCGCCGCCTCGCCCGTTGCTACGACCTCGATGTCAGCACCCTCGGTCTGCCGACGACGATGGTGATCAGCGCCGACCCCGAGGGCCGCGGCCAGACCTTCCACATCGTTCAGGCCCGTCCCGACTTCGCCGACCTCGGCCGGCTCGTCGCGGTCTACCGGCTGATCGGCGCCCTCGAACGGCAGGAGCTCGACGCCCACCGCGCCCTCGACGCCCTGCGCGCGGTGCTCGCCTCGCGTCCGGCCTGGCCGGCCTGGCTCGGCTGGCTCGCGGTCGGCCTGTGCGGCGCGTCCTCGACCCGGCTGCTCGGCGGCGACCTGCTCGACACCCTCGGCGGGGGGCTCGGGGGCCTGCTGGTCGGGGGCATCCTGCTGCTGGTGTCGCGCTTTCCGCGCGTCGCCCAGGCGAGCACCCTGCTGTGCGCGCTGCTGGTCTCCGCCGGCGCTTCCCTCGGCGCCGAGCTCGGTTGGCTCGGCCAGCCGGGGGCGGTGATGTTGTCGAGCCTGCTGATGTTGCTGCCCGGCTTCTCGCTGACCGTCGCCGCCCTCGAGCTCGCCAGCGGCCACCCGGTCTGCGGCACCTCGCGGCTGGTCGCGTCGGGCTCGGTCCTCCTCCAGCTCGGCTTCGGGGTGATGCTCGGCGCCCGGCTGCTCGGCGGGGAGGCCGTGCTGCAGATCGGCGGGGGGTCCGTCGCGACCGGCGAGGCGCTCGTCCTCGGCATCGGCCTGGCGGTCGGCTTCGGTGTGCTGCTCAAGCTGCGCCCGGCCCACCTCCTGCCCGCGACGACGGTCGCCCTCGGCGCGATCGCCCTCAGCCGCTTGCTGTCGGGGCGGCTGAGCCCGGCCGAGGGAGCCTTCGCCACCGCGACCTGTCTCACCCTGGTCAGCCACCTGGTCGCCCGCTGGCGGGACGTGCCGGTCAGCGTCTTCCTGCTGCCGGGCATCTTCATGCTCGTGCCGGGCTGCCTCGGCCTGATGGGGGCGTCGGCGTTGCTGGCGGACGATCCGACGCACCTCCTGCGCCTCGCCCGGGAGGTCGTGTTGATCGTCGTCGGCATCAGCGCGGGAGTGGTCGTCGGCAGCTCGATCGTGCCGCCGCACAACGAGCTGTAGGGATAGCGCCTCAGAAGGGAGGCCGCCCGCGTTGCGCGAGCGGCCTCCTTGCGGTCGGACGTCCTCTTCCTCAGATCACGAAGCCGACGCCGCTGGTCACGACGCCGAGGCCGAGACCGATCAGGCCGAAGTTCATCGCCATCTTCGAGGCTTTCATCGTGCTGCCGAGCAGCGCGTCGCGGGTCTTGTTGGCGACGATCAGCGAGGACCAGCCGGGCTTGGTGATCGTGCCGTCCTCGAGCTTGCCGTTGACGTAGATGTGGTCGTGGGTCTTGAACACCCGCTCGGTGCAGGTGAAGGTGTCGGCCTTGCTCATCGTCGGGTTGCGGAAGCCGTAGGCGCCGAACTGCATCACCTGGTTCTTGCCGACGAGGCCCTTGAGGTCGGCGAGGAAGCCCTCCTTCTTGGTCTCGCTGAAGGTGCGCTCGAGCGGATCGTAGGAGGCGCCCTTCTCGGTGTTGACCTGGACCGCGCCGGAGCCGTCGTCGATCGCCCAGTCGGCCCAGACCTTCTCGGAGATGTACGTCTTCGACTTGCGGCTGTCGCCTTCCTTCCAGCTGCCGACCACCTCGAGCTCGTAGTACAGGCAGGGGGTCTCGGAGCAGGGCGAGGTCAGCGGCTCGTCGCAGACCACGTCGCCCTCGGCGGAGATCGCGTTCTTCGGGCCGGCGACGGCCTCGCCGTTCGAGGCCACCTCGCCGGTCGAGACGAAGGGGGTCTCGGCCAGGCGCCCGGCCTTGAGCTTCTTGAACAGGCCGAAGACCAGGATCAGGCAGCTGATGCCGCCGATGACGCCGCCGGCGATCAGGGCGTAGGAGCCCGCGCCGGGGGCGGCGGCTTCGGTCGAGGCGGTCGCGTCCTGGGCGAGCAGGAGCAGGGTGGAGAGATGCACGGGAGTTCCTCGGCTTCTGGGGAGCGTCGCGCTCCAGTATCGTTCAGACATCGGGCTCAAGGGCCGTCGCTCGGGACACGGAACAGGGTTTTTCGGGTTCCAGGCCGAAAAATCCCCGTACCCTTCGACTCGATGATGACGCTGTCTCCATCAGAGGACCTCACGGAGGGCGCGACGATGGAAGGCTATGCAGCGACACAGGACTACGCCGATACCGCAACCGATTCCGATCCCGATGTCGCAACCGATTCCGATTCCGATCCCGATTTCGCTGCGGATTCGGACTTCATCGACCGGTGGGATTCGCAGGCGGAGGGCCTGCCGGTCGAGTTCCAGCCGGCGCCGCGCGACACCTGCATGTGGAAGCAGGACTGCCGCAGCCGGAGGTCCGGGAGCGCCTGCGCCTTCAACTGCCTCTGGCAGCACAAGCGGGGCGCGAGTGAGCCGCAGTGCTACGGCTACTTCTGCGGGGCGCACGTCATCCCGCGGGGGCACCCGGACGCCGCGCTCGCCCGCAGGCACTGCGCGGCCTGCGGCATCGCTGCGGACTGCCGCATCCGCACGCGGCGCCGCTTCGGGGAGGACTGAGCGTGGGCATCCCCCGGGGAGCGAGGAGCGCGCCGCAGGGCGAGCCGCGGATCAGCAGCGGGCCGAACGCGAACCCCGCGACCGTCGAGCACTTCCAGAAGCAGACCGCGCGCTTCAAGATCCGCACCGTCGCCTGGACCGACCGGCCGGCCAGCAACGGCGGGCGCAACCTGGTGATCTTCGCGCCCTTGACCACCGACTTCGCCAAGCCGATCGAGATGCTGGTCGTGATGCACGGCGGCAGCTCGTGGCTGACGGAGATGTGGATCCATCCGAAGGGCGCCTTCGGCTCGTATATGGACAAGATGACGGCCGACGGGCGCAACTTCGCGATCGTCTTCCCCCAGCTGGTGCACGGCAACGGCAGCAAGGGCATCCCGCTCAGCGCGCTCAAGGACTGCAACGCCGGCGGGCCGCTCTCGGCGATGTACAACAAGGCCCAGGGCGGGGACTTCGCGAAGCTGGTCGCCGAGAGCGAGCAGGTGCTGCGCGCGCAGTTCGGCGCGACCGCGATCGGCTACAAGTCGCTGTACGCCCACAGCCAGGGCGGTACCGCCGTCGCCTACGCGGCCCTCGCCGGGGGCGTGCAGGCGGCGGGCTTCGACCGCATCACCCTGGCCGACGCCGACTACGGCAACGCGGGCAAGCCGGTGTCCGAGATCCTCGCCAGCTACGTCAAGAGCACCCCCCGGCTGCAGTTCAACCTGATCCCGAACCGCGCGGACACGCAGATCTCGATGAACCACGCGAAGCTGTTCCTGACCCGGCACGCGGGGGTGCCCGCCAGCGGACCGTGGGACAAGCCGATGAAGAAGGGCAACATCACCTTCTTCCCGGCGCGCTCCTCGCACATGATGGTCGGGGTCGAGCACCTGCAGTGGATCAACCCCCTCGACCCCGACCACGCGGGCTCCGGCGCGAGCCCGGCCGCCGCCGCGCCCGCCGCTGCCGCGAGCCCGGTGGCGTCGGCAGCCCCCGCGGGCCCGGGAGCTCCCGCCTCCCCCGCGGCTTCCTCGCCGCCGACCGGATTCAGGCGCCCTACGCCTTCGGCAACGCATCCATTTCCGCCAGCGAGCAGCAGATCGAACGGATCGCACGCATGCCGGGGGCGGTTCGCGCCCGGGAATGGCTGGCCCTGGACCGGCCCGATGACGCGCGGCGGGAATGGGCCCTGCTGCTGTCGAACCTGGACACCGACGGTCGGCGCGGGGCGGCACGTCTCGCCCACCGCTGGGGCTGGCACGAGGCGG
>JAUIEM010000544.1 GCA_030428695.1 bacterium | reverse complement strand
ACGTCGGCCCGGGCGTCGGCGGTGTGCGTCTCGCCCTTGAGCTGCTCGGGGGCCATGTACAGCGGTGTGCCGAGCACCTCTCCGGGCCGTGTCAGGGTGCTCGAGTCGACGTCGTGGGCGAGGCCGAAGTCGAGCAGCAGGGGCTTCCGGTCCTCGTCGCGCACCAGGATGTTCTGGGGCTTGACGTCGCGGTGCACGACGCCCTGCTCGTGGGCGTGCTCGAGGGCGGCGGCCACCGCCCGCACCAGCTCGGCCGCGGCGCGCTCCTCCTGCGGGCCCTCGAGGCGGACCAGCTCGTGGAGGTTCAGCCCCTCGATCAGCGGCATCACGAACCAGGGCGTGTCGCCCTCCCAGCCGGTCTCGTACACCCCGACGATGCCGGAGTGGGCGAGCTTGCCGAGGGCGGCAGACTCACGGGCGAAGCGGGCGAGCTGGGCCCTGGTGCTCGCGCCGAGGTTCTTGAGCACCTTGACCGCGACCCGCTCGGCCCGCTCGGGATCCCAGGCTTCGTACACGACCCCCATGCCGCCGCGGCCGAGCACGTCCCGCAGCTCGAAGCGTCCGAGCTGGCCCTGCGGCTTGCGGGGGGCCCCGCGGAGGTCCTCGTCCGACACCGGCAGGGTGTCCTCGGTGCGGTGTATCCCCGCATCGTCCGGGGAGTGGCCGGCATCGTGGTCCCCTGCGGACATGTCCACCTCGTCGTGCGGGAATTCCCACCCATTGTGACGCGGAGGGCGGGGGACGGCAATCGGGAGCGTCGATCGGGGGCGGGCGCGCTCCGCGTTCTGTCAGTTCCGGCGGAACAGCCAGACGCCCGCGTAGCGGTGCGGACGCACCCCGGTCCCGCCGAGCTCCGCGCGGATCGCGGTCTGCCGCTCATTGAGGGCTTTGATCGCGGGGTCCGCCCAGAAGGCGTCGCGGCGGGCGGTCTTCTCCTCTTCCGGGAGGTCGAAGATCGCGACCTGCATCTCCTCGATGCGCCCCCGCACCTCGGCGTGGAGCGTGGTCTTTTCCTCGATGAGACGCCGATGCCTGGCGCGCTTGTCCGCGTCGACGGCATCCGCTTCCAGCCAGGTCGTGTAGCCGCCGACGACCAGGTCGAGGTCACCGTCGCCGTCGTAGTCGACCGGCTCGACGTAGCAGGCCTCGTTGGGCAGCGGTAGCGTCGGGAGCACGTCGCGGGGAACCAGCGCCTCCGGCGCCGCGAAGGCGATGCCCTCGCCCGCGCCGACGTTGCGGAGCAGGTAGACCCCGCCCTTGAAGCTGCCACAGACCAGGTCGAGGTCGCCGTCACCGTCCCAGTCGACCGGACGCAGGGCGGTGATGCCGCCGAACACGCGGAGGGGTTCCTGCGCGTGCGGTCCGCCGCCAGCCTGGAGGGGAGCCGCCATCAGCAGCTCGTTCTCGCCGCGAAGGGCGGGCCGATCCGCAGCCCCATCGTTGTGTTGGAGGAACAGGCGTCCTTCGTACGAGCCGAGCAGCAGGTCGAGGTCGCCATCGCCGTCGTGGTCGAAGGGCAAAACCGCGACGCCTTTGTCGACCGGATTCGGCGCGTGCTGCCCGTCGGGCCTGCGATCGACCAGCTTCCAGGTGCGTTCGTAGCTGACCGCCAGGCTGATCGGCTGGCCGTGCCGATCGCGCAGCGGCGTCGGTCTCCGCCAGCCGCTCTCGCTGCCGGCGACCAGGTAGCTGAGGCCGGTGTAGGTCGCGGTCACGATGTCGGTCCAGCCGTCGGCGTCGAAGTCCACGAACCGTGGACTCATGCCGACGCATCACCAGTTGTGCAGCCGCACCGGTCCGCCCTCTCCCGCCAGCGGCACCGCCGGGCCCCAGGCGAGGTCTCCGGCCGCGGGCAGCGGCTCGTGGGCGAAGAGGTTGCCGGACAGGTCGCCGACGATCAGCTCGCGCTGGCCGTCGCCGTCGTGATCGGCGAGCACCGGGGAGGGGTAGCGGACGGCGCGGAACCCGGCGCCGTCCGCGGTCAGCTCTACGGGCGCCTCGAACCGGGCGGACTCCTGCGCGAGGCACGGCAGCGCGCACAGCGCGGCGATGGCGAGGAGCGAACGGAGAGGGAGCATGGCGGAACCCGGAAAGGGGGGGCGCGCGGCCCCGACTCCCCTGCAGGGTAGCCGCGACCGGGCGGCTTCTCCAGCCGGAGCGGGGACGCCGACCTCCGTCCCCGCCTGCCACAGCCGCTACGGCGCGGTCAACAGCTCGAGGTCATCGATCAGCACGGCGGTGTCGTAGGCGCTGTCGCCGACATCGGTGACGTGCAGCACCAGCCGGCCGGTCTGCCCGGCGAGGGCGGAGATGTCGAGGGTCAGCACCTGCCAGCCGGTGTGCTGGACGCCGTCGGGGTCGCCGGACTCGCCGAAGTCGATGCCCGGGGCGGCCGAGACGCTGCCGCACAGGTCGTCGACCTCGACCTCGTGCAGGGTGACCGGGGCGGCGCCGTCGGGCTCGAAGCGGATGCTGAACGAGTCCTGGTAGCTCGAGTTGCAGTAGGTGTGGAACTCGTGCGAGAGGAAATTCCAGGACAGGCGCAGGCTGGTCGCGTCGGCCGGCAGGCACAGGGTCTGGCTGATTTCCCCGGTCTGGCTCGAGAAGCCGACGCCGGTGGAGAGCATCGCCATGAAGGCGTTGTCGAGCGTCGCTGGCGAGGGGCGCAGGCCGCCGAGCTGGTGGAGGATGCGCACGTCGCCGACCGGGTTCCAGCTGTCGAGGGAGGCGGACTCGAAGCTCGGGTCCCGCAGGCCGCCGTCGGGCAGGCAGGCGTCCTCGTCCCCGAACATGCGGATCGCCGCGCCGTCGGGGTCGCTGCCCGGGGTGAAGGCCTCGCCGAGGGTCTTGCCGTCTTCGATCAGCCCGGAGAACAGGGCGACGCCCTGGGCGTGGGCGAAGGGCACGTCGACGTAGTCGTCGTAGCCGACGAAGGCCTGGGCGCCCTTGGCCAGGAAGGCGGCCGCCAGGTGCGGGTTGAAGGCGCTGCGGCAGGCGCTGATGTAGATGATCGACTCCGGGAACTTCCCGTAGGCCTCGATGTAGGCGGGGGTCACCGCGAGCCGCACGGTGTTGCCGCTGGCGCTGGTGGAGTAGACGATCAGCCGGCCCGTGCGCAGGTCCTTCTCATGGCTGCCGAGCTGCGCGGCGGCCAGCACCTCACCGGTCGCGATCACCGGCACGCTGCTGCCGCCGGCGGCCGCGGCCGCGGCGCTCGCCTTCCAGCCCTTCAGGTCGACGACGCCGAGCAGCGGCACGTCGACCGCGTACCAGTTGTCGCCGTGGCTGGAGACCGCGACCAGGCCCGGGCCGTCAGCGATGTGCGCGAAGCCGCCGAGGTCGGCCGCGGCGCCGCGCCGCTCGGTGATGTCCCAGGAGGGGCAGGTCGCGAGCTCGAGCATCGCGGTGATCTCCTCGGTCTCGTCGCCGCCGGAGGTCTCGAAGCTGGAGAAGAAGGGCGCGAGCACCAGGGCGCGGTCGCTGCCGACCTCCCGTCCGCTGCCGTTGCCGCCGGCCTTGATGCCGTCGGAGGGCAGCAGCAGCCCGCCGCCGAAGCCGGCCGCGTAGAGAGCCCACACACCGCCCTCGGCGCCGCCGGGACCGCTGGCCGCGACCTCGGGGCTGGCGGCGAACACGGCGAGCGCCGCCTCGACGCCCGCGGCGTGGTCAGGCGCCGCCTCGTACGCGGCGAGGGCGTCGGCCTGCACGGCGATCGCCGCGTCGTAGGCCTGGGGGTCGATGGAGCTGACGACCTGGACCTCGACCGGCGGGCTGTGGACGACGCCGGCGCTGCGCTGGACCACGGCGCGCAGCCGCACGCTGCCGGCCTCCGGCAGGTCGATGGGCGCCTGGAGCGAGTAGACGCCGTCGCCGACGATCTCGTCTCCGCCGCTCAGGTCGCCGTCGTCGCGCATCTCACCGACCAGGGAGGCGGGCTGGTCCTGGGCGTCGACCGTCCACAGCTCGACGAGCGAGATCGAGTCGCTGGCGACCAGGCGCACCGAGAACCAGACCTGCTCGGCGTCGCCCTGGAAGACGATGTCCGGCACCGCCCGCGGAGCGGGCAGCGAGGCGAAGCCGGCGGTGCGGATGACCAGCACCTCGTCGCTGATCGAGAGCGCGCCTTCCTGGGCCGTGACGACGATGCGGTTGTCGCCGGGGACCAGCGGGATCGCCGGGGTCGTGAAGCTGTCGCCCGCGACCAGGTTCCCGCCGCCGCCGGCGGAGCTGGTCCAGAACAAGGCGCTCGGCGTGCCGGTCACCGCGCCGCGCAGGACGATCTGCGTGGCGTCGGTGGAGAGCGCGGCTGCCGCCGGGTCGAGCAGGGCGACGCCGAGCGGGTTGGTGGCGAGGGCCGAGGAGTCGGCGGTCGCGCCGCCTCCCCCGCTTCCTCCGCTTCCTCCTCCTCCGCAGCCGAGCATCCAGACGGACCCGAGCAGGGCAAGTGTGCGTACGGTCTTCGTGAACATGACGATCTCCTCTTCTGTAGGGGCCGTGTATCGGGCCCAGGGGAGGAGGAACCGTCGGGGTGGGAAAGGCGGAAAGGCCGCGCGCGGGCCCGGTCGTCCGGTGCCCGCGCCCGGGGAGCGCTCAGGGCGAGAAGTGGTAGCTCGTCACCTCCTGGCTGCTGCTCGGCGAGGCGGGGCTGTTGACCAGGGGCAGCGGCTGGGGGTAGGGCGGGCTGCCGCTGATGTCCTGCAGCTCCATGTCGTCGGCGCTGCTGGTCGAGAAGTCGCCGTAGCTGATGACCCAGCGCAGCCCGGGGGAGAAGAAGCAGCCCTGGTCGTTGTCCCAGGTGTCCTCGACCTCGAGACCCGCCGTCGTCACCGGGCTCGAGAGCAGGTGGTTGGTGCCCGGGTTGGAGATGAACACCATGTACATCTCCTGCAAGCCGTCGCTCCCGATGTCCCCGATCACGACGACCCGCTCGCCGTCGGGCAGGACCCCGATCGCGGCGACATCGCCGCCGCTCGGCAGCGGG
>JAUIEM010000047.1 GCA_030428695.1 bacterium | reverse complement strand
GAGCTTGTCGTCGTCGATCCCTTCCGGGTCGTGGATGAAGCCGCCGGAGTCCGAGGCGGTCAGCACCTTCGCCCCGAGCTGGTTGAGCTTCTCGATGCAGTACAGCGCGACGTTGCCGGAACCGGACACCAGCGCGGTCTTGCCGTCGAGCCCGTCGTCGGCGTGGCGCAGCATCTCGCGCATGAAGTAGACAGCCCCGTAGCCGGTCGCCTCGCGCCGCACCAGGCTGCCGCCGAAGGCGAGGCCCTTGCCGGTCAGGGTTCCGACGAAGCGGTTCGAGAGCCGCTTGTACTGGCCGAACATGAAGCTGATCTCGCGGGCGCCGACGCCGATGTCGCCGGCCGGCACGTCGGTGTTCTCGCCGACGTGGCGGTGCAGCTCGATCATCAGGGAGTGGCAGAAGCGCATCACCTCGCGCTCGCTGCGGCCCTTGGGATCGAAGTCCGAGCCGCCCTTGCCGCCACCCATCGGCAGGCCGGTCAGGCTGTTCTTCAGGGTCTGCTCGAAGCCGAGGAACTTCAGCACCGACAGGTTGACGGTCGGGTGGAAGCGCAGCCCGCCTTTGTACGGGCCGATCGAGTTGTTGAACTGCACACGGTAGGCGCGGTTGACCTCGATCTCGCCCTTGTCGTTCTCCCAGGAGACCCGGAACATCACGACCCGGTCCGGCTCGGTCAGCCGCTCGAGGAGCTTGGCCCCCTGGTACTGCGGGTTCTCGCGCATGAAGGGGACGATGGTCTCGACGACCTCGAGGACGGCCTGGTGGAACTCGGACTCGCCGGGGTTGCGGGCGCGCAGCCCCTCCATGAACGCGGCGACCTGCTCGGCGTCGCCCGGATGATCGACCATGCGCGGCTCCTCAGGGGTCGATGAATGCGACGATCTTCCACGTGCCGTCGACCCGCTCGAGCACGTAGCCGATCCCGCCGGCTTCGGTGACCGTCGCGCGGTCACCGTCCACCTCGGCGGTCAGGGTCTCCAGGGTCTTGTCGACCACGTCGGCGTTCAGCTCGCTGCGCGCCTCGCGCAGCTCGACCTTGTACGCCTGGACCTTGTTCGGATGGCGCACGCCCCGCAGCTGCGCCCCGGTCGGGGTGATGCCCCGGGCCGCCCAGTAGGCGCGGTAGCGGCTCTCGGTCAGGCGCGGCCAGTCCGCCGCCCGGTCGTAGCGCGCGTCGTCGCCGAGCAGCCCGTACAGGAGGTCGGCGACCGCCTGCTGCGCGCTGCCGGGAGCGATCGCGGGGGTCGCCCCGAGGTCGGCGCGGGCGAGGCCTTCGGTCGCGGCGCGCACGAAGCCGATCTGCGGGGTGTGGCCGAAGCGACCGACCCGGCCCTGCGGATCGAGCTCGAAGCTGAGCTGCGCCGAGCCCTCGTCGACCCGCACCGAGCTCGGCCCGCGGCCGCTGCCCGAGGGGCCGGGGAAGGTGACGTCGACGTTGAGCAGGCTGCCGTTGTCGAGGCGGGACAGCGCCAGGGCGCCCGCTTCCGCGCCGTGCGCCTCGATCAGCAGCAGGATGTGGACGTTGCCCGCGCAGGGGGGCCGCGTGAGCCGGACGAGCCGGGCCGAGCCGTCCGTCTCCGTAACGCGCAGGCCCTCGGGCTCGACGACGATGGTGCGCGTCTCGACCCGCTCGCCCTTGATCGTCGTCCGCTCGGAGCGCACGAGCCGCAGCTGCGCGTCGAGCTCGAGGGTCTGGTCGATGCTCTCGGACTCGTCGCCGAGCTCGAGGGCGCCGAGGACCGCGACGGTGTAGCCGGTCTCGGAGGCCTGCACCCGGAAGTGCAGATGGCCGCTGTTGCGGGTCCCGAAGTAGAAGCCGTACCAGCGCTCGCCGAGCGGCGCTTCCCCGGGCTCGAGGGCGTCGAACCAGGCTGCGGTGGAGGCGCTGTCCTGGGCGAGGACGGGCAGGGAGAAGAGGCAGAGGAGGATCAGGAGGCGGAGCATCACGCGCCCTCGTCGAACCGGCCGGAGGCGGCCTGGAGAGCCGGCATCATAGTCGCCCCGCCGCCGGGGCCGCCAGCCCTTTGTCGCGCGGCGTCTTCCGCGGAAGGCGCCGGCCCGGGGCAGCGCCGGGCTTCGTGGGTATGGTACACTGCTCTGCCTGACAGTGCCTGAGGAGGTACGGGATGGACATCGCGAAGCTGCGCGACTACCTGGCGAACTGCGATCCCAAGGTCCCGCTGCAGGAGCTCGACGATCCGCGCTACGTGCACCTCGACGAAGGGCACGCGGTGCGCGGCAGCGACGGCAGCCTGATCGAGGAGCTGCAGCGGAGCATCCTCCTCGAGCTGCCCCAGGGCTCGAGCTGCCGCGTCTTCTCGGGCTTCCCCGGCTCCGGCAAGACGACCGAACTCAACCGCCTGCAGCGCAAGCTCATCCAGGACTCCGAGGACCCGAGCACGGTCGTCTTCTTCGACGCCGAGGTCGAGTACCTCGACCGCTACCAGCCCCTGTCGATCACCGACATCCTGCGCGTGCTCGCCTACCACCTCGACCGCGCGGCGACGATCGCCGAGGGCGGCGATCCCACCGCCAGCCCGGGCTACCTCAAGCGGCTGTGGGACTGGCTCTCCGGCGACGTGCGGCTGAAGTCCCTCGACTTCGACATGTTCGGCGTCGGGCTGATGGCCGAGATCGGCGCCAACCCCTCCTTCCGCGAGAAGCTCAACGAGGCGATCTCGCTGCGTTTCCAGCACTTCGCCAGCGAGGCCCACGAGGTGATCGCCGAGGCGGTCAGGCGGCTGCGCAAGGCGACCGGGCGGGACCGGGTGGTCGTGATCGTCGACGGCATGGAGAAGCTGTGGACGCCGCTGACGCCGGACGCCGTCCTCGAGATGGAGCAGAGCGCCGAGACGGTCTTCGCCAAGCACGCCGAGTGGCTGCGGCTGCCCTGCCACTGCGTCTACACCTTCCCGGTCTGGCTGCGCTACCGCACGACCGAGCTCGGCCTGCACTACGGCTCGCCCCTGACCCTGCCGATGATCAAGGTGCGCCACCAGGACGGCCGCGCCGATCCCGCCGGCATCGCCCGGATGGCCGAGATCGTCGTCAAGCGCTTCGACGCGATCGAGGCGGTCTTCGGCGCCGACCACGAGCCGAAGCTGCGCGCCCTGGTCGAGGCGAGCGGCGGCTACCCCCGCGACCTGCTGCGGCTGGTCTACAACACGCTGAAGAAGGCACGCACCTTCCCGATCGGCATGGACGTGATCGAGCGGGTGATCGCGGTGCTCGAGCAGGAGTACCACTTCAACCTCCTGCGCGCCGACCTCGGCGTCCTCGACCACATCGCCAGGGAGCACCAGCTCCCGACCGGCGAGGCGGCGCTGCGCGCGGTCTCCTGGCTGTTCGACCGGTGGCTGGTGCTCACCTACCGCAACGGCCGCGAGTGGTACGACGTGCACCCGCTGGTGCAGCGCTCCGAGCTCTTGAAGAAGCGCGCCGATGGCTGACGACCTGCGCGCCCGCTACGCGCAGAGCTTCGCCGAGGTCCGCCACATGCTGCGGCTCGAGTACGGCCGCTTCGTGTTCATGCCGGTGCTCAGCCCCGACCGCCGGGTCAGCGAGGCCCTCGCCCGGGACCTCGAGGCGGACGGCTACCTCGCTCACTTCCTCGCGCCCGAGGGCGATGCCTGGCGAGCCCTGGCCGGCGACCTGCTCAGCCTGCCGCCCGAGCCGGGCCGGGTGACGGTGGTCCACGGCGCGGTGCCGGCGACGCCCGCGCAGGTCGAGGGGCTGTGGATCCTCAACCAGAAGCGCGACCTGTTCGCGATCGACCACCAGAATCCGCTCCTGTGGTGCGGCGACCACGACTTCCACGACACCTGCCAGGGCGCGATGCCGGACATGTGGTCGATCCGCGACCTGCACGTCGAGCTCGTCGCCGACAGCGCCCTGATCGAGCGGGAGGAAGCGGGGGACGCCGGCTCGCAGGAGGTGTACTGGGCGAACCTGCCCGCCAGCGAGGCGCCGCGCGAGGTGCAGGGCGGGCCGGTGCACTCGGCGCGCCTGCTCCTGCGCGACGCCCGGCGCGAAGCCCGGCAGGGCGCCTGGTTCGAGGCGCGGGAGCTGCTCGAGCGCGGCCTCGCGCGGGCGGACGGTCTGGAGGAAGCGGAGAGCGCGATCCTCCTCGCCCGGGTCGAGCTCGAGCGCGGCGACCTCGACGCCTGCGCGGCCCACCTCGAGCGCGCCGGGAAATCCCTGCGGGTGCGCGGCGCCTCGGGAAGTCTGCTCGCCGGCGAGTGGCACCGCGCCGCCGCCGCCCTCGCCCGGCGTCGCGGTCGGCCTGGCCAGGCGCGCCGCCAGCTCGAGGCGGCGCGGACGATCTTCGCCGAAGAGCGCGCTCCCCACGAGCTCGCCGCGACCTGGCTCGAGCTCGGGGGGCTGTTGCGGGAAAAGTCGCCGGACGCGGCCGGGGACGCCCTGCGCGCCGCCCTGGACATCGCCCAGCGGGCGGGCTTCCTGACGCTCGAGGCGGCCAGCCTCGACGGCCTCGCCGCCCTCGCCCGGGCCGCCGACCGCTTCGCGACCGCCGCCGCGGCCGACGAGCTCGCCGCCGCCTGCCGCGCCTGGACCCCCGCGGAGCCGGCGCCCCTCGACCTCGACCCGGTCCGGCGGCGCCGCCTGGTACAGCGCCTGGCCGACCGCGTCGCGGAGCCCTGGCGCGCCCGGGCGCTGCTCCTGCGGGCGGGCCTGGAGCCGCGGGCGGAAGAGCGCGGAGGCAAGCCGCTCGAACGCTGGAGCCGGGCGTTCCGCCAGGCGGAGCGCGAGGGGCGGCTCGGGGCGCTGGTCGCGCGGGCCGAGGAGGACGTGGGCTGAGGAGGCGGTTGGCGTCCCGGGGCTCGAGAAGGCCTCTCTCGACGAGTTGACCGAGGTCGTGCGCGTCGTCGCGGGGACGGTGGCGCGGCCCTCGGTGAATGCGCTCGAACGGCCCTCGCTGAGGGGGGACACGGTTGCCCTGTCGAGGGGCCGATTTGCACCGCTTCTTCGGCTTCCTTTACCCTTGGACCTGGAGGCGAACGTGGACGAAGCCTGGCCGACGACATGCTCGGACCTGCGGCGCGGGGACGCACCCGGTTGGCGCCGGGTCAGTGACTATCTCGAGCCGCTGCGCAGCGTGCTCGCGCGGCGCTACCCCAAAGTGCCGGAGGCCGACCGGGACGACATCGTCCAGGACGTGCTGGTCGACATCAAGGAGCGCCTGCACCGGCGCTATGACGCGAGCAGAGGTCGTTTTCGCGCGTATCTCTCCGGGGTCCTGCGCAACCGCGTACAACGCAAGTGGCGCGGGCGCAAGGACGACACCCCGCTCGAGGCGATCCCCGACCCGGCTGCCTTGACGGACGCCGAAGTGCTCGCCGTCGACTTCGGAGCGCAGGTTCTCGGGGCGCTTCGCCGCTGGCAGGAGGCGCAGCTCGCCGCGGGGCCGGACGGTCAGCGCGGGCTGCTGGTGATCAGCGATCGGCTGGTCCACGGCTCTTCCTACCGCGACATCGCCGAGCATGGCGGGCTGTCGATCGATCAGGTCAAACGCGCCCTCAGCGCGTTCCGCCTCGCCATCTTCGCAGACCTCCTCGCGCACGGTCTCGCGCTGTCGGAGGAGCAGCGGCGCGGGCTCGCCTGGGCGAAGCTCGCGGCTGTGGCCCGCGACGCTCTCGCCGACCCACGGCGACGGGCAGCCACGCTGGATGCCGTGGCGGACGGTGAAGTGCGGGAGGCCCTCCGCGCCTGGTTGGTCGAGTTCGACCTGGGCGTCGAGCGCCTACCGATGACGAGCGGAGGGGCCGAGCTCTCGCGCAGTCTGCACGAGTTGTTCGCGCCGAGGGAATGAGCCCGCTCGCTCAACACCGGACCCGGACGTCACGCCACAGGCACTCCGGTGCGCTCTCGGGGGGAGGGCTCACGGCTCTTGCGCCAGGCGCGAGGCGAGCTGCCGCGCGCGGGACTCGGCCCGCTCGAGGTACCTTGTCGGAGGCCAGCCCCCGAGCCGGGCCGCGGCGAGCGCGTCGCGCGCCTCCTGCAGGCGCGCCTCGATCACGGGGAGGGGCGCGCGTCCCTGCGCGAGCAACAGCTCCGCCTTGCCGAGCACAGCCGTCCCCAGGGCCGCGTGCGAGCCGGGCTCAGCGCTGTCTGCGTGGCGGAAACAGCAGCCAGCGCGCGAGCTCGAGACCAGGCCGCGCGCCAGCCTCTCGGCGCGCTCGAGCCAGGCGAGGCTGCCTGGTCCGTGGGGAGGCGCCCCGCAGGCCGCCAACGTAAAGGCCTGCCAATACCGGAACAGAGCGGTCTGGGGTGAGCCCTCCAGGCCGGCGATGGCTTCGTCTACAGCCGCCTCGACATCCTCGACGCCGCACCGGCGGGCCTGGAGCGCACGCTGCAGGAGGAGCTCAGCGAGCGCGCGGGAGCCCCGCGCGCTCTCCTGCCCGGCGAGCCGGGTGCGCAAGCTCGCGATCTCCCCATCGAGCTCTTCGAGGCACCGGAGCGCCTGTCCCTCCGCGCGGAGCGCGTCCGCGACCGCCTCCAGGGCTTGCCGCCCGACGGCCCTCCCGAGTGGGTCCACCGCCTGGAGCGCGTCCCCGCCGCCGCGCGCGAAGAGTGCTGCCGGGCCCTCGATCTCGCCAGCCAGGGCCGCTGACGCGAGCCCCGCCCAAGCTCTCAAGGCGGCATGCCGGCCCGCGTCCGGGGCGGTGCTGGCGAGGGTTGACAGCTCCCCGAGGCAGGCGTCGAAGTGCTCGACCGCGCGCTCCGGCCCGCCGAGGATCCACTGCAAGACCCCGACCCGCAGGAGCGTCTCGCACAGCGCCGCCCGATCCGCCACGACCGAGCGCACGGCCAGCAGCCCACGCCACTCCTCGAGCAGGGCCAGGCCGTGGTCGCGGGCGTCGCTCAGGGCGCCTGCGCCGAGCATGGAGTCGATCAAGAGCAGCTCGGCGCGGCCGCCAGCCCTGCGCTCCCTGTCGCCCCCGAGCCCGGCCTCGAGCAAGGCGCTCAGCTCGACCTGGGCCGGGCCGATCTCGACCACGGCCGCGGCCGTGTCGCCGACCTGACACAAGCGCTCACCGTGGAGCAGGCGCGCCTCAGAAAGATGCAGGCGTGACAGGGGGGTCCCGCGACGCGCCGCGCGCTCCTGACAGAGGGCGACCAGCTCGGCCGCACATCGCAGCCCCTCCCGCGGAGAGGAGCTCCAACGTGCCTCGAGCAGCAGGTGGACGGTCCGCGGCTGCATCCGCAGCGGCAGCTCTTCCCACTCCTCCCCCGGCAGCTCCCGCGCCAGGCTCGCGAGCTCGTCCCGCAGGCGCCGTGCCGGTCCGGCCTCGTCGCGTTCGAGCAGGAGCTCGGCCCGGAGCGCGAGCAGCTCGCACAACACGCCCGCCACGGAGGGGTCGCCGGGGAGGCTTCCGCGCAGCGCCGCGGACCCCTCCGCCGCGGTCCGCGCCGCCTGGTGGGAGAGTCCGCGGTCACGCTCGACCACCGCGCGCTCGTACAGGGCCCGGCCACGCACGCTCTCGCGGAGGCTGTCGGGAAGCGTGTCGAGCAGCGCGAAGACTCGCGCGATCGCGACAGTGTCGGGCGACGCGGCGGTGGCGCGCGCCAACGCCGCCAGCTCGAGGGAGGCCTCGGCGAGCAGGTGTGGATCCCCCCGGTTCTGCGCGGCCAGTGCGCTCCAGCCGTCGGCCACCGAGTCGAGCAGCTCGCGCGCGAGGTGGACCACCTCGGGATCATCCGTCTCGCCGAGAAGCCGCCGGTGCACGGACCGCACGGCCCGCTGGAGGGTCCCCCGGGCGAGCCTCGCGCGCCTTTCGGCCGCCTCTCTCGCCGTCGTTTCGCGCGCCACCAGGGCTTCCAGGCCGAGCCAACCGCCGGTCAGCAGCAGCAGCCAGATCGCCGCGATCGCCGTCAAGCCCCTGCGCAGACGCCCCTCCGTCCGCTTCTGGCGCGCTGCCCTCCGCCGTGCCGCCGCGACCTGCGCCCGCAGGCTCTCCGTCGCCGGGCCCGCCTCGGCAAGCTGCCTCTCGGCGAGCGCCAGGTCCCCCGCGGCGAGGGCCCGCTCGGCGAAGGTCCGATGCGCGCGGGCCTGCCCGGCGGCGACATCCGGGTTCTCCACCCACGCACGACGGGCTTCCGCGAAGCCGACCAGAGCTGAGCGCAACCGGCGGTATGCGGCCCGCGGCGGAAGTCCGGGCGGGAGCTCGAGGCGGCTCACCGCCGCCTCGCACAGCCGGCGGCTGCGTGAGTGGTCGAGGAAGCGCCGGAGGGCCTGGCGGAATGCCGCGGCATCGGGATAACGCGCGGTCGGCGCGGAGGCCATGGCGCGCCGGCAGATCGCGGCGAGCTCCGCCGGTGCGTCGGCCGGCAGCGGCGGGACCCGTCCCGACAGCGCCGACATCGACGCGAACACGGCGTTGGAGGAGGCGTGGGGCCCGCGACCGGTCAGGAGCTCGAAGAGGATCGCTCCGAGCAGGTAGACGTCGGTGGGGGGGCCGATCGCCGCGCCGTCCCCACGCGCCAGCTCCGGAGCGAAGTAGCGCGGAGTGCCGCAGGGCACGTCGATGCTCGTCGCGCGCCGCACGGGCGCGGCAGGTCGCTCGTCGAAGGCCGTCGCCAGGCCCCAGTCGACGACGAGCACCTCGCCGAAGGCCCCGAGCATCACATTCGAGGGCTTGAGGTCGTTGTGGCAGATGCCGCGGCTGTGGGCGAAGGCCACGGCCTGGCTGACCTCGAGCAGCACCCTGAGCTCCCGCTCGAGATCCCGCGGCGCCTCGCGCAGGTGGGCCGCCCACGTCGATCCGCTCACGACCTGCATCGCGAAGAAGGGGCGACCGTCGAGCTGCCCGGTGAAATGGGCCGGGACGATCCCGGGGTGCTCGAGGCTTCCGCAGGCCACGGCCTCGGCCCGCAGAGCCCGTGCGTGTGCGGGACGCGGCGCGGGACCGAGGGTCTTCAGGGCGACATCGCGGGCGAGGTCTCGCTGGTGCGCCGTGAGCACCACCCCCATGCCACCGCGGCCGAGCTCCCGCTTCACCTCCAGACCTCGGACGTGGGATTCGCCGGGTTCCGGACGGTAGCTGTGGTCGTCGCGCAGCAAGGTCGGGTCGGTGCCCTCCCCGCGCCGCCGCCAGGTGGCGATCACCGTGCTCTCCTGCGTGCTCATCGGGCCTCCTCCCAAGCCGCGAGACGCAAGAGCGCCCAGCGTGTCGCGTCGGTGTGGACCGGGTCGGCCGCGATCGCTGCCCGGTAGTGCGTGGCCGCCCGCTGCGGGTCGCCCCGCCGCTCGAAGCCGAGCCCGATGACGGTGTGCGCGAGCGCCTCCTGGTAGGGAACGGCACCAGGGGGGAGCTCGGCGACCGCGAGGGCGAGGATGGCCTCCGGATCGTCCCCCTCCCCCAACACGAACCCGGTCGCGGCCCCGACGTAGCCCGGCTGTCCGGCCATCCCCCGCAGGTCGAGCTCGATCCCGGACGTGAGAGCGAGCAGCAGGGTCAGCCAGTCCTGGGTGGCCTGGAAGCTCGCCCACAGCGCTCGGCTCGCCTCTTCGCGGCGGTCGGCCGCCAGCAGGATCTGACCCCCGAGCAGGTCGAGAAGCGGGAGCTCATCCGTCGACCAGGAACGGGGCTCGACGAGCTGCGCCAGGGCTTCCTCGACGCGTCCGTCCAGCGCCAGCGCGGTCAGCCAGAGCTCGAACCACACCCGCTGGCTCCAGCAGTTCACGGCGGTTCCGCGAGGAGCCCCTCGAACGCCTCGCGGGCCTCCTCGCACCGCCTCACGGCCGCGCCCGGTGCGGCGTCGAGGAGCTCGAGCCAGGCATGCGTGCGGCTGATCGTCAGGAGCAGGGTCTGGAGGGCAGGATCGTCGGTCTCCTCACGCAGCGGCTCGAGCGCGATCGCCGCCCGCCTCACCGCCTCTCGTTCGGCCGCCGCGTCGCCGAGTGCCCTGCACGCGCGTCCGGCGAGGAGGAGGAGATCGATCAGGCTGATCGTATGGCTCCTGACCGTCTCCGCCAGCCCCGCGTCCGTCTGCTCGGCGAACGGTCCACCGCGTGCTTTGGTCCAGTCGAGGAATTCCTCCTGCAGGCCGGCCGCACGCCTCAGGTCCTTGGCGTAGGCGACCCGACCCTGGCGAGGTCCGCGCAGACCGAGCAGGCGTCGCCAGGCCTGGGCCACGGCTCCGGCGATGAACGGATCCGCACCGCGCGCGAGGATCCGCTCCCCCCGTCGCACGACTTCGGCGTAGCCCAGTTCGGCCTCGGTCAGAGCCTGTCCGCGTTGGTCCGCGATGGCGCGTGCGAGGACCTGCCAAAGGAGCTCCGGGTCATCGACCGCGGGGTCGTCTTCCGCTTCCGTCGAGCGCTGGCCGATCGCGAGCAGCGCGCGCTCGAAGTCGAGCTCGCCGGGACCGAGACTCCCCCCGAGCGCCGCGGCGTCGAGGGCCTGGACGAACACCGTCTGCAGACTGTCCGCGCGCGGTGTCTGCGCCGCGCGTTCCAGCGCGAGCTCGAGGGTAAGGACGCGCAGGCTCTGCAGCCGCACCCTGTCCACGCCGTGGGTGGACCCATCGCAACGCCCGAGTAGCTCCCGGGTCCGCTCGGCCGCCCTCCACGCCTCGTCGGGGGACCCCTCCCAGAGCGCCGCGAAGGCGCGCAGTCGCTCGCCTTCGCAGGCCAGCACGAGCGCGCGCGGGTCCTCCCGCACCGCCCGGGCGAGCAGCGTGAGCAGCTCCTCGGAGATCGGGCCCAGCGCCCGGACCTCGCCTCGGGCGAGGAGATGGCGCGCCGAGTCCGTCAGGGCCTCGGCCAGGGCCAGCGCCTCCGCCAGGTCTCCGCGCAGGGCGACGAGGCGTCGACGCAGGCTGACGAGCTCGCCGTGCATCCGCCCTGCCGCGGCCGTCTCCCCGGCCTCGAGCAGGAGCCCCGCGAGCTGCTCGCTCGCCTCCGCCATCGAGGCGAGCACCGGGCCATCGTAGGGTTGTGCCGCCTCGAGTCGGCTGAGCTCCGCCAACGCCCCCTCGAGCTCTCCGCGCGCCTCCTGGTCGCAGAGCGTCGCGAGCTCGAGCCGCGCCCGGGCGAGCGCGAGCCGCCGCTGAGGTGTCCCCGCCTCCGCGTGCCAGGCGGCGAGCTCCGCGACCCGTCGCCGGACCAGCCCCAGACAGACCGCGTCGTCGCCGCGCAGCGCCGCGGCTCTCGCCCTGCCCTCCAGCACCGCGGCCCGCAGGCGGCGGGGCTCGGCGACCCTTGCGCTCTCGGCCTCCGCAGCGGCGAGGAGTGCTACCGCTTCGTCGACCCTGTCGTTGTCGAGCAGCAGCTCTGCCCGGCTGAGACAGAGCTCGGCCTCGAGCTCTGGTGCCGCAGTGTCCTCCGCGCCCAGACGTGCGCTCGCCAGCTCGAGGTCGGCGAGGGCGGGCGCGGCGTGTCCGGCCTGGCGCGACCAGGCCGCGCGCTCCGCCAGCCCGCGAGCGTGCCAGCGGGCCGCCTCGGGACCAGAGGCACCGGCGAAGAAGGCGAGGGCCTCGGTCAGGGACCCATCCGGCGGTGGAACTCCGGCCAGGCGGCTGACCCACGCGCTGTGGAGCTGTGCCTGGGCCCGCGTCCAGGGATCGTCCGCGGCCGCGAGGACGCGCCACGCCTCGAGGGTCTCAGCGAGCACCCCCCGGGCGACCCGACGCGCATCTTGCAGCCCGTGGTCGTCGAGCACGCGGGTCTGCAGCGCCCGGGTCAGGTCCGCCAGACTGTCGCAGGCGAGCCCCCCGTTCAACTCGGCCCGCTCGCGCTCGCGCTCGATGTCCTCGAGCTTGGCGGCCCGCACGAGCACCGCGAGTCCGAGCCCTCCGAGGAGCCCGACCAACGACGCGAGCAGGGCCCTCCGAAGGCGCCGCCTGCGTCGGCCCGCGGTCGCCCGTCGGGTCTCGGCGGCGCACAGCTCCGCCCGCAACGCGGTGCCGGCGCCGTCGGCGACCTCCAGCTCGTCGACAGAGGCGCGGGCGAGGGCGAGGTCCCCTGCCTCCAGGGCCTTGCGGGCGAGAAGTTGCATGCCCTGTGCGCGCCCGCTTCGCGCCTCGCGGTTCTCGGGCCACAGCACCGCGGCCTGCTCGAGCTGCGCCAGACATGACTCTATCGCATCGTAGGGCGCAGGCTCCGCCGCTTCCCCCGCCTCCAGCACCTCGAGGCGCAGGCAGGCCCCGTGGCTGAGCCGGGCGCTGTCGCTGTGGGCCCGGAAGCCCCTCAGCGCTTCCAGGAAGGCAGTGACGCTGCGGAACCGTCCACCGGGTTCGCGCGTGAGGGCCCGCAGACAGATCTGCCGCAGCTCCGAGGGCGCACGCGCAGCGGACAGCGACCGCGCCTCGCGGAGGCAGGAACGCGTCGCCGCGAGCACATCGGCCCCGCGGTGGGGCGGCCGTCCGGTCAGGATGCGGAACAGGATCCCGCCGAGCAGGTAGACGTCGGTCCACGGGCCGATGCGTTCGCCGTCCCCGCGCGCCAGCTCCGGTGCCATGTAGGCCGGCGTCCCGCACGGGCGCTGGATCGTTCGGACGTAGTGGAAGCCGGGGCGCGGCTGCAGGGACACGGCCAGGCCCCAGTCCATCACGAGGACCTCGTCGAACGCTCCGAGCATCACATTCGAAGGTTTGAGGTCGAGGTGCAGGAAGCCTCGATCGTGGGCAAAGGCGACGGCGTGCATCACCCGCTCGAGGCTGTCGAGGGCCTCCGCCAGGCTCTGACCCGCGTCGAGCCGCCGCTCCCAGGGCTCGCCGTCGACCAGCTTCATCGCCAGGCCGCCAGGGGCGAGGAAGTGGACGGGGACGATCGCGGGATGTTCGAGCGCCGCGGTCACGAGGGCTTCGGACACGAAGGCCGCCCGTGCCCGCGGACTGTCCTTCGCGCGCAGCGTCTTGATCGCGATCTCCCGGCCGAGATCCGGCTGCGGTAAGCGGTAGACGACCCCCATGCCGCCGCGGCCGAGCTCCTCGAGTGGCGTTCCGTCGAGAGGTGGCAGCTCGACGTGGGCCTCTTCGCCGAGGCCGGGGCTCAGATCGAGCCCCGAGGCGGCTGGCGCAGCTACACCTTCCTGAACAGGGCGGTAGCTGCGGGAAGCGGGCAGGTCGGCTGGGTCCGCGCCGTCCAGCGTGTCGCGCCAGCTGCGGCGGAGGAGGTCGTCGCTCATCGGATTCCCCTGTGAAAGTTTTTCTCAAACAGTCGCGCCATCGTCGCGCTGGTGGACGAACACCTATGTCCGGGGGAGGTCCCTGGGCGACCGAAAGAGAGCGCGAGTGAGAAGGAAACGAAGATGCGAACGAAGACGCACCTGACGGCGGGCCACACGACGAACGACACGAGCGGACCGCGCGGCGGAGGGCGCCCGCGCGGCGCACACTACGAGGTCACCGAGAGCGTGCGCGGCTGAGCGCAGCCGTACGCGCCGTCGAACGCGCCGCCTAGCGCGGCGCGAAGGAGACGACGATGACGCTCCGCACCCGCGTACGGGCGGGTCCGAGCGGCGCCAGCTGCGGCACCTGCCTGCTGCCCGCCTTCCCGTTGCCGCCACGCCCGCGGCCACCAGCAAGCCCGATCCTGGCCCGCTGAGACATGCCCCCGTGGCTCCGCCACGGGGCTCTCGCAGCCGGCTCATTCCCCTGGTGCCCTCCGCGCGACCTCCCGCCACCCGGGCGTCAAGCCTTCGGGCGCGCGCAGCCGCGTCTCGTGCTCGACAGTGAGGAACACGCTGCGCCACTCCGCCTCGTTGTCGTCGAGGGCGAGGGCCTGCCATAGCGCCCGCATCTTCGGGTCGTCCTCGAACAACACCAGCGGGGCCTCGACGAACGACTCCGTATCCCAGGCGAAATCCAGCTGCACCGCCTCCCCGTCGACCTGGGCGGTGCCCCGCCGCAGGATCGCGAACAGCCCCTCGCGCGCGCTCTTCCAGCGCTGCCCGGCGAGCTGGCGGTTGCGCTCGACGGTTCCGCAGCGCGAGGCCGAGCCGACGGCGTGGACGCGCACGGACTCTCCCCGGCCCTCGCCTTCATGGCGGGCCTGCAGCCGCGCGCACAGCGCTTCGAGCACGGCCCGGTCGCCGGGGTCGAGCGCGTCGCTCTCGGTGCGGAAGCCGAGCTTCACCACGTAGGTGTCCTGCCAGCGCGGGACGGGGCCCCGGGGCGGCGGGGGAACCACGATCAGGCCGGGCGGGACCGGGCCCATCGCCTCGAGGGGCACGACCCTGTACAGGTAGGCGTCCCCGAGCAGCTGTCTGGCCACCGCCTTCGGCTCCGCGCGCGGGTTGGTCCAGTCGACGGAGAGACCCTTCTCGGCCGTGAAGGCCAGGGGGGCGTAGCCATCCTCGGTGAAGGTCACACGCTGGTAGCGGGCCCCGGCGATCGGCGCCTTGACCTCGGCGACGGTGAAGTGGCACCCGCCGCGGAAGGCCTTCGGCGGCCAGTACTCGTTGGCAGCGGTGCTGGCGAGGGGCTTGGGAGCGGGGCCGAAGATGGTCCGGAGATCCTGCTCGGAGACGCTGAGCCCATCGTTCCCTCCGAGCCCCTTCCGGGAAAGCTCGAGGCCGAGACCTGCGGCGGCGATGAACAGGACGCACTCCCAGCGCATGCCGAGATCGTTCGTGTAGCGGATCCCGTACAAGCCCCCCTGGGCGTGCAGGGGAATGTGCTTGAAGAGGTTCCGCCCCTTCTCGAGGACGACCACCAGCTCGTAGCGATGGGCGACGGCCAGGTTCGGCAGGCCGAGGTCGTTCAGGATCGCGCCGAGGGTCCCGGCGGTCGCGTCGCGGTCGGGCGTCGCGTTGCGGAAGGTGTAGGCCTCTTGCAGGAGGCGCGTCCAGTCCGCGCCGAGCTTCTCGATCACGTAGTTCCGCACGCTCCCGGGAAACGGGGCCTGCCCGCCTCCCAAAGGGCCCGGTTGCACGTTGGGGTCCCGCTTCACCCGCCGGAGCCAGTGTGTGGTCTTCACGCGCTCGCCGGTCCCGGGGTTGGTCCACACGTCGTTCTGCAGGCCTTTCGGGATGACCCTGTCGAGAAGCTCCGCCCAGCTCCCGCCGAGGGCCTGCAGATCGAGGAGGAAGCCGCGCCGCGGGTTCTCCCTGAACACGCGGTAGGGATCGAGCAGCGAGCGCAGGCGCTCGAGCGGCGGGTCGAGCTTCTCCCTGATGAAGCGCGGGATCGCGTACGGTCCGCCTTCGAACCAGGGCAGGCGGACGAGCCCGGTGCGCTCGAGCAGCACGCTGTCGGCTTCCCGGTTGTCGCGGCGCAGACACAGCTTGAACGGCTTGCCGGAATGGACGCGGACCCCACGGCGTAGGGCAGCGGCGTCGACGTTCGTGGCCTCTGGCATGGTGTTTCCTCCACGAGGCCTTTCCCGCGAAGGCTCGTGCGGGCGCGAAAATCCTGGAAATGTGTGCGCCGCCCGCCTCCGGCGCGGGCCAGCCCGGAATCCCGCGACCCCTTAGCGCCAGGGGTCGGGCGCGAACAGCTCGCGGACACCTGGCTCCTCGCGCAGTCGGGCGAGCTCGTCCCCCTCGAGGTAGTACGCCCACATCCCGCGCAGCTCTTCGCTGCGGGCGCGGAACGCGGGGTCGGTCTCGATCCGCGCGATGTCCTCGCGCAGGGCGTCGAGCACCGCCCCGAGCCAGGCGCGGCCGAGCTCCGCGAGGAAGGCGCTCGTCTCCGGGTCGTCGCTCTCCGCCAGGGCGCGGGCGGCGCTGCGGGTCGCGCGGTAGAAGTCCTCGAGGTACCAGGTCTCGGGGTCCTGGAAGGCCTGGTGGTAGGCGAGGGCCGACTCCTCGAAGCGGTCGACGGCGTGCAGGGCCCGGGCGAGGCGGGCGTGCCCGGGACCCGTCCTCGGGACGAACTGGCCGGCTTCCCAGGCCGCCGCCACCAGCTCGCCCTCGCGGGCCGTCAGCTGGATCAGGTTGGAGCGCAGGCCGTCGTTCATCTCGGTGAGCTGCGCGTACAAGGACAGCGCCCCGGCGAGCATCTCGACGCCGGTCTCGCCGTCGCCGCGCAGAACCGTCTGGGCACCGCCCTCGAACTGGATCAAGGCCAGCAGCTCCCAGTCGACCGCCTCGGCCTCCTCGGCGCGGGTCAGCGCGAGGGCGAGGCCACGCGCCTCCTCGAGCCCGCCCGCGCCGGCCTGCAGGTCACCGGCGAGCCGCAGCGCCTCGCTCCAGCGCAGCAGGCTCAAGGCCAGGTCGCGGCGCTGCGCGCGGGTCTCGGTGAACAGGCGGCAGACCACGACGGCCTCCTCGAAGAGGGGCAGGGCGGCGTCGACCTCCCCTCTCTCCTTCAACACCATCGCGACGCGCCGCAGACGCAGCTGCAGGGCCGCGGCGCGCTCGGCGTCCGCACGGCCGCGGGCCCGCCAGAGGTCGAGGCCGCGGGTGATCGACGCCGGCGCCTCTTCCTCCCCGCGGGCGAGCTCCATCAGCCCGAGCTCGATCTCGATGTTGGCGAGGGCCTCGGCGTAGAAGGGGTCGTCGGTCTCTTCGACCAGCTTGCGCAGGACCGTGCGGGCCTCGATGAAGAAGCTCTCGGCTGCCGCCGGCTGGCCGAGCAGCGAGTGCAGCTCCGCGGCCTTGCCGAGGCAGGTGGCGAGGTCGGACCAGTAGTCCGTCCGCTGCGGGTCGGCCGTCAGGCTCCCGCGGCTCAGCTCGATGCCCTCGAGGCACATCCGCAGGCAGTCTTCGAGCGCGCCATCGGCCTGGGCGAGCTCCATCTCGATCATCAGCCAGCGCAGGAGGGCGCGCCGCGCGGGCAGGGTGTCGAGCTCCTCCGCGATCGCGCGCGCCTGCCGCACGCCGTGCGTGGCCGCTTCGCGCGGGCCGCCGGGCAGGAGCTCGTCGAGCCGCTCGAGGTAGTAGTAGATGTCGTTGCCGACGCGCGCGTTGTCGGCGTCGCGGGCGAACACCCGGCACAGCCGCTCGAGGCCGCGGTCGATGTGGTCCCGCGCGCTCTCCATGGCGCCGAGGACGTGGTGGCAGCGGGCGATGCGCTCGTGGGAGATGTACAGGTCGCGCTGCGCCCGCGCGTTGCTCGGGTCGGCGTCCGCGCTCCCCTCGCGGTAGGGCAGGGCGGCGGAATACAACGCGAGGGCCCCGGTGTGGTCGCCGAGCGCCCGCGCGACGTCGCCGAGGCGGTCCCGCCCGAGGTTGATCTCGCGCGTGAGCTCGGGGGAGCCGGCGTGCAGGGCGTTGAGCTCGTGGAGCACGGCCTGGGCTTCCGCGAGCAGGTCGGCAGCCTCCTCGATCGCCTCCTCGCCGAGCTCGACATCGGCGAGGTTGCCGAGGGCCACCGCGAGGTTGAAGCGCGCCTTGACCGACTCCGGGCTGCGCGCGACCAATCCCCGACGCAGGGCCAGGGCCTCGTCGTAGCAGGCGCGCGCCTCGTCGTAGCGGCCGTGCTGCAGGTGCTCGTTGCCGAGCATCCGCAGGATCGCGCCAAGGCCGCTGTCGAGGATGCTGCTCCAGGGGGTGCTCCGGCGCAGCGCGCGGCGCGCTTCCAGACACTCCTCCATCACCCTGCGCGCCTCGTCGTTGCGGCCGAGCTCGCTGTAGATCGAGCCGAGCCGGGACAGGCTGACGGTGCGGTTCCAGAGGTGGTTGAACTGGTCGGGCTCGCGCGCGACCAGCTCCTCGCGCAGCGCGAGGCTGCGGTTCATGAAGGCGAGGGCGCTGTCGAGCTGGTTGCGCTGCAGCTCGAGCAGCCCGAGGTGGGTGCAGGCCTCGACCATCAGCCCGACGTCCGCGAGCTTGTCCGAGCCGCCCGCCTCGCACAGCTGCAGCGCCCGGTGGAAGGCCCCGTGCGCGGCCTCGACCTCGCCGAGGGTGCGCCGGGCCTTGCCGATGCCGAGCTCGGCCGCGACCAGGGCGCGCCGCGTCGGGACCGAGCTGCTGTCCTCGGCAAACAGCTGGCGCGCCCGCTCCCGCGCCAGCGCGTAGCGCTCGAGGGCGGCCTGGGGGTCGAGGTCGAGCTCGAGCTCGAGGTCGCCGATGCGCTGCAGGGTCGCGATGCCGCCGACGCTGATCCGCTCCTCCTCGAGCTCCGCGGCGCCGAGCCGGTTCCAGCCCTCCTGGGCGATCGCGAGGAAGCGCTCGGCGAGCGCCCGGTACTCCCCCTCGTCGCGGCGCGCCCGCAGCTCGCGCTGCAGGTGGTAGGTCATCTGCTCGAGGGCGTCGACCGCGATGTCCTGGCGCGACTCCGCGATGCCCTTCGCCTCCGCCAGGGCCTCGCTCTTCTCCGCGATCTCGGCCTTCTGCCCGAGCACGATCCAGAGCCCCGTGCTCAGCCCCCCGATCAGCATCGTCAGGGCGACCGCGAGGGCGATCCGCAGCCTGCGTGCGGCCGACAGCGCCCGGCGCTTCTCGCGCCGGGCGCTCGCGATGCGCGCGACCAGGGCCGCGCGCTCGTCCCCTTCCTCGAGGCCCGAGGCCTGCTGCTCGGCCAGGCCGAGGTCGTCGCCGTGCAGGGCGGCCTCGGCGTAGGCGGCGCGCGCGAGGTCGACGCCGTCGCGCGCGATCGGGTTCTCCGGCCACAGCTCCAGGGCCTGCTCGAAGCCCGCCAGCGCTCTTGTGAAGCCGTCGTAGAGGCGGATGCGGGCGCGCCGGTCGGAGCCGACGGTCGCGTCCTCCTCGCGGCACTCCTCCAGCCGGCGCTGGGCGCTGCCGGCGATCTCGAGGCTCTCGCGGTGCTGCAGGTAGTCGCGCAGGGCCTGCTGGAAGCTCTGGACGTCCTCGTAGCGCTCCTCCGGATCGGCCGCCATCGCCTTCCGGCAGATCGCCGCGAGGGCCTCGGGGGCGGTGTCCGGGAAGCGGGGCGGGCGGCTGAGGGCGGCGGCGATGATCACCTGGATGAAGTCCGACCCGCGGTGCGGCGGCTTCGCGGCCAGGATGCGGTAGAGCAGCGCGCCGAGCAGGTAGATGTCGGTCCACGGCCCGACATCCTCCCCCCGCCCCTCCGCCAGCTCGGGGGCCATGTACGAGGGGGTCCCGCAGGGGTCCTTGATCGTCGTGCGGTAGCGCAGGTTCGCGGTGCTCTCGGTGTGGACGAAGCTGACCGCCAGCCCCCAGTCCATCAGGAGCACCTCGCCGAAGGCGCCGACCATCACGTTGGCGGGCTTGAGGTCGTTGTGGACGATGCCCCGGCTGTGGGCGAAGGCGACCGCGTTGCACACCTGCAGGAGCACGTCGAGGTTGAAGAGCAGGTCGGTCTTCCGCTCCCCGCGCAGCAGCTCGAGCCACGAGCGGCCGCCGACCAGCTTCATCGCGAGGAACAGCTCGCCCTCGGTGCTCTCCCCGAGCTCGTAGACCGGCACGATGTTCGGATGCTCGAGGCGCCCGGTGGTGTAGGCCTCGGCGAGGAAGGCCTCGCGCAGGGTCGCGCTCGGCTTCTCCTTGGAGCGCAGGGTCTTGAGAGCGACCTCGCGCTTGAGCGTCGACTGCTTCGCGCGGTAGACGATGCCCATGCCGCCCCGGCCGATCTCCTCCATCGGGTCGAGGGTCTGCCAGCGCCCCGAGGCGCTGGCCAGGGGCGTGTTCTCGACACCGATGTCGAAGTCGAGGGGCTTGTAGGTCACGTGGGTGGGCAGGCTCTCGAGCTCGACGGTGGGCCCGAGCGTCCGGCTCCACAGCTCGCGCAGGGCACTCTCGTCCACGGGGCGGGCCTCCGGATCGGCGGCCCGCCCACTATGGCATACGTGGGACCAGACGTCTACGGCTGCCGGATCGCGAGCCGCAGGGGCGCGCTCCACTGCTTGCTGCCGTTCTGGTAGTACAGGTAGGCGCTGCTCGGCTCGGCGGTGTAGCTTCCGGGCACGACGGCGGGCAGGTCGAAGGCGAACTGGCGGCGCTCGTCCTTCTCGAGGCAGGTCAGGTAGAGGATGATCTCCCGCTCGCTGGTCTCGAAGAAGTCGATGCGGCCCTCGTCGACCAGCGCCTCGAGCTGCTCGGTCGGCAGGCCGAGCCCGCCGGGATAGCCGAGCCGCACCAGGGCCATCGAGGTGCCCGCGCCGGACACGTTCGCGACCTCGGCCGTCAGCCGCACCGTGCCGCCCATCGTGACCTCCTCGGCCGCGAGCCCGACCTCCAACCGCAGGGCGGCGTCGGGATCGCTGTCCGGGGCGACGCGCCGGTAGCGCAGGGAGACCGTGTAGGGCAGGGCGCGGTCGCTGTCGAGCGACAGGTGCAGGGAGTTCTCTCCCGCCGTCAGATGCTCTTCCAGCCCTTCGACGCGCAGCGGCTTCGGCTCCTCGGGCGCGTAGCCGACCGGCGTCGCGGCCTCGCCGAGGGCGATGGCGACGGTTCCCCCGCCGGTCCCCTCCGACGGCAGCGAGGCGTAGGCGGTCAGCGCCTTGAGCGCGAGCACGGTGGCCTGGGTGGAGCCGTAGCCGCCGTAGGCGCCGCGCTGCTCCGCGAGCCAGCGCGCGGCCGCTTCCACCGGTCCCCGCTCCCCGGCCTGTGCGAAGGCGAGCAGGGCGAGGGAGGTGGTCTCGATCGCGAGGACCTCGCCGGTCGAGCACACTACCGAACGGGTCGCGCCCACAAAGGAGCCGTCGAGCTCCTGGGCGCTGCGCAGCCAGCCGAGCTCGCGCTCCGCCGGCTGGCCCGCTTCGAGCAGGGCGTTGGCGACCAGGGCGACGATGTAGGGATCGTCGGAACGCGCCGCGGCGACCTGCCGGCACCAGGCGAGCTGCTCCTCGAGGGCGGGAGTGCCCGCCGCCGCCAGGCCCCAGGTCACGTAGCAGTCGGCCATCGCCTCGTCGTCCGACCAGGTGTGCAGGAAGCGCGGGTTGTGGACGTAGCCGCCCTTGTCGTTGACGCGGCTCTTCAGCCAGGCGGCGGTGCGCTCGAGCATCGCCGCGTCGACCTGGCTGCCGACCCGCTCCATGTCGCGGAACTGCATCAGGCCGTAGGCGGTCAGCGCCTCGTGGCCCTTGCCCTGCCCGAACCACTCGTAACCGTTCTCGGCGCACTCGTAGCTGACCAGCCGGTCGTAGCCGCGCGCCAGCAGCCCGTGGGCCCGGGCGTACAGCTGCGGGCTGTCGATGCCCTGGGACTGCAGGTAGCCGATGATCACCGCGTTCGGGTAGTTGTTCGAGGTCGTCTGCTCGAAGCAGCCGCTCGGCTCGCGCAGCATGTCGCCGAGGCCCTCGGCGATGCTGCTCAGGGGCGAGGGGAAGAAGGCCGCCTGGCAGCGCAGGGTGCCCGGCACGAGGTTGTCGGGCAGGCCGACCTGCAGGCCGATCTCCTGCCCGGGCTCGAGCACGCCGCTGGTCGCGCCGGCCGCGGGGAAGCCGCGGGGGAAGACGCGCAGGCTGGTCGAGAAGGCGTCGCGCAGGCCGTCGGCCTCGGCCTCGAAGGAGACCTGCTGCAGCCCGTCGGCGTCGACCGCCTCGAGCGGGAAGTACTCCGTGCGCGCTTCCCCGGCCGCGAGCTCGACCACGCGCTCCGTCGCGTCGAGGCTGCGCAGGCCGGGGCCGAAGCTGCCGCGCAGCTGGACGGACAGGGGCCGGTCGGTCGTGTTGCGCAGGGTCAGGGGCAGCTCGATACGGTCGCCGGCCGTCGCGGCGTTCGGCACCTGGGTGCGCAGGGCGAAGGGCAGCTGGGAGTCGAGCAGGCAGGTCGCGCTGCCGACCGCGCCCTCGACGGAGATGCCCTCGGCGCGCACCTCGAAGGAGGTGATCGCGTCGGACAGGCAGAAGCGCACCTCGGCCTCGCCGTGCTCGTCGGTGTGCAGGGCCGGCAGCCACTGCACGGTCTCGCGGAAGTCGCTGCGCTCGCTGGGCCGTTCGCCGGCCGCGTAGGTGACCTGCGGGAAGACCCGGACCTGCTCGTAGGCGAAGAAGCCCTGCTGCCGGAACGCGATCTCGTCGAAGCGGCCGAGCCGGTCGGCGGCGAAGTCCTTCCCGAGCTCCTCGAGGCTGGCGTCGAGGATGAGGGCCTCGCGGGCGAACGCCCGCCGGCTCTCCGTCATCGCGACGCCGAAGCGGAGCTCCACGCCCTCGGGCTGCTCGAAGCGGAACGCGTCGACCACGCCGGTGTCGATGGCCAGGAACATGTCCCGCTTCAGCGCTTTGTCGGCCCACACCCCCTCGGCTTCCACCGGCACCAGGGCGTTCGCGAGCACCCAGCCCTCGCGCCCGTCCTCGAGGGTGCGGACGCGGGTCCAGAGCGCGTGGGGCGAACGTCCGAGCTGCTCGATGCTGACCAGGCCGCCCCGCGCCAGGTCGCTGGCCAGGCCGTCCTCGTACAGGGCGGTGCCGGCGTAGACCAGGGCGAGCCTGCCCTCGCTGTCGAACATGTCGGGGAACAGCGTCCGCAGGCGCTCCTCGTAGCTCGGATGGCTGAGCTGCACGGCGCTGAGCAGGCGGTAGGCCTCGTCGTTGTCGTGGGCGGCGAGCAGCGCGCCGATGCGCCCGAAGACGTCGGGCTCATCTTCGACCACCGGCCGCCAGGCGAAGCTGCGCCAGCCTTGCGTGTTGAGCAGGTGGTCTAGGGCGAGCGGCGCGTCTTCCTCCGCC
Source organism: bacterium (assembly GCA_030428695.1). The sequence continues at coordinate 11,413 of JAUIEM010000047.1, read as the reverse complement.
TCGTCGAAGTAGTAGTCCGGCTCGAAGACCGCGCCCTGCACCTCGCTCTCGAGCAACAGGCGCGCGGCGAGATGGCCGCTCTTGTCGTTCGCGAAGCGGAGCACGCTGTCGTCGACCACCGCCAGGGCGAGCTCGGCGGCGACCGGGGCGCCGTCGGCGTCGCGGGTGCGGACCGTCAGCACCACCTCGTCACGGGGGCCGAAGCTGCTCCGCTGCGGCACGAGCTCGACCGCGAGCTGCGGCCCGAAGTCGCGGTACAGGAGCCGCTCGGCGAGGGCGACCCCGTCGGCGCGCAGCAGGCTGAGCCGGGTGACGCCGTTGACCTCGGAGGGAACCTCGACGTCGAGCCGGTTCTGCCCGGGCACGAGATCCATCCGGTAGGTGAACAGGCGCTGGCTCCGGCACATCGCGACCAGGTAGGCCCCGGGGTGCGCCTCGTTGCAGAAGGTCGAGACGACCAGGCGGCCCGGCTGATTCTCCTCCAGCCGCAGGTTCGCGCCGCTCTTCCGGGCCCGTGGCAGCGCGACGGGAGCGACCCCCGCGGGGCTGTCGATGCGCAGGCTGTAGGCCACGCCGGCGGCGGGCTTCAGGGGGAAGCTCGCGAAGCCGCGGGCGAAGCTCTCGACCGGCGCGACGGGGGCGCCGTCGGCGAGCAGGGTCGCGCGGAAGGAGGCCGGCTCGCCGACCGGGTTCGTCGCCTGGACGAACACCCGGTTCGGCTGCGCGAGCAGCAGGCTGCCGCCTTCGGGGAAGAGGGCGACGCGGGTGTCGGCGATCGCGACCGGGATCGCCTCCGCCCAGGCCTCGCTGAAGCCGTCGGCGTGGACCTGCAGGGCCAGCCGGGCGTCGCGGCTCAGGGCGGCGGGCAGGGTGAAGCGGACGAGCAGGGCGCCTCGGGCGTCGGTGGTCGCCTCGGCGGCGTGGAACTCCTCGCCGTCGACGCTCGCGCTGATGGTGACCCGCGCCCCGGCCAGGGGCTCACCGGTCGACCGCTCGACCTCGAACAGCGCCTCGACCTCTTCGCCGGCGGCCCAGGCATCGCGCAGGAAGTCGAGGGACTTCTTGAACGCGGGGGGCTGGTAGGTCGAGACGAGGATCTCCTTCGCGCGGGTCGCGACGGTGTCGCCGGCGATGCGCAGGGTGTAGGTGCCGCCGGGGATGCCGTGGGGCAGGGGGAAGCCGTGGCCCTCGCTGACCGGGCCGCTCGCGACCACGCTGCCGTTCGGCGCGAGCAGCTCGACCGGTCGCACGTGGCGCCGGGGCGCGAAGTCACGGCTGGCGACCAGCCAGTGCCGGAACCAGATCGTCTCGCCGGGGCGGTACAGGGGCTTGTCGGTCTGGAACCAGGAGCGCGCGTCGTTGGCGAGCTCGAGGTGCGCGTCGATCTTCCCGCTCAGGGTGGTCGCCCGGGGGTAGAGCGCGGTGACCGGGATGACCTCGGCGCCGTCGAGGTCGGCCGGCGCGCCGAGCTGGGCGGCGGTCGGGACGGTCAGCGGGCGCGGCTCCTCGAGCTCGAGGTCCGGGGTCGCGACCTCGGTCCAGAGCGGCCCGTCGGGCGCTTCCGGCGCGGGACGCGGCCAGGCCAGCCAGACACAGAGCGCGGCGGCGGCGGCGAGGGCCAGGCCGAGCCAGAGGCGACGGCGGCGCGGCCGCAGCCGGGCGACGACCGCCTCGGCGCGGGCGGGTGAGCCGACGTCGGCGAAGTAGGCGCCGAGGTCGGCGGCGAGCTGCTCGGCCTCGGCCAGGGCGGCGCGGCAGCGGGCGCAGGCGGCGAGGTGCTCGCGCTGCGGGTCGAGCGAGTCTTCCCCCTCGAGGAAGCGGTCGATTGCGTCGCGGGTGGCTTCACAACTCATCGGGCACCTCCCCGCCCGAGGGCCGTGCCCTCGAGGTTCTTGCGCAGGCCCTTGAGGGCGCGGTGCAGGATCGATCGGACGGTCGCGTGCTTCTTGCCGAGGATGTCGGCGATCTCGCGGCAGTTGCGCCCTTCGTCGAAGCGCAGGGCGAGGATCTGGCGTTCGACATCCTTGAGCTGGGGCACGAGCTGGCTGAGCAGGCCCAGCCGCTCGTCGGGCGGGCGGGGCGGGTCGGCGCTCTTCGGCGCCAGGTGGGCGTATTCGAGCATGGTCTTCTTCTCCCTCGAGACTCGTCGCCGGTGATCGCGCAGGAGGTTGCTGGCGATCGTGAAGAGCCACGAACGGAAGCTCTCGAGCTGCTTGAGCTTGTCGAGCTTCCGCCAGGCCTTGACGAAGGCCAGCTCGACCAGGTCGTCGACATCGGCGCGGGCGACACCCGATGCGCCGACGTAGGCCGCCAACGCGGGCCAGTACGCCTCGACCAAGGGTGCGAACGCTGCGACATCTCCGGCCCGGACGGCCTTCAGCGCAGAGAGCAAAGTGGGCTGCACAGCCTGCCTCCTGCTCTCTGGACGCCGGTCCCGGGGGAGTGTTGCGCCGTTTCCTGGAAGTTCTGCGCGCCTGCTCCGCGACTTCGCCGGCGGCGCCTGGTAGGATGCGGGCCTCGAAGGCGGACGACCCCATGGACACCCTGTCGATCATCATCCCCGTGTACAACGAGGCCGAGACGCTGCGCCGGCTGGTCGAGCTGGTGCGCTCCGTCGACCTCTCGGCCCTCGGCCTGACGAAGGAGCTCGTGCTGGTCGACGACTGCTCGACCGACGGCACCCGGGCGGTGCTGGAAGAGCTCGCGCAGGACGAGGGCACCGTCGCCCGCTACCATCCGCGCAACCGCGGCAAGGGCGCCGCGATCCGCACCGGCCTCGCGGCGGTCAGCGGGGACATCGTGCTGATCCAGGACGCCGACCTCGAGTACGACCCGCACGACTACCCCTCGCTCGTCGCCCCGATCGTCGAGGGCCGAGCAGCGGTGGTCTACGGCTCGCGGGTCAAAGGCGAGCGCGTGTTCGGCACCAAGCGCCACTCCTACGTCAGCTTCTACCTCGGCGGGCGCCTGCTCAGCGTGCTGACCAACGCCCTGTACGGCACCGCGATCAGCGACGAGCCGACCTGCTACAAGGTGTTCCGGGCGGACGTGCTCGAGGCGATCGGCCCGCTGGAGTGCGAGGGCTTCGAGTTCTGCCCGGAGGTGACCGCGAAGGTCGCCCTGGCCGGCTACGCGATCCACGAGGTGCCGATCCACTACTATCCGCGGACGAAGGACCAGGGGAAGAAGATCCGCTGGCGCGACGGCGCCGTCGCCATCGGCACCCTGCTCAAGTACCGCCTCCGGGGCTGAGCGCGATCCGCGCTCGCAGCTCCTCGACGCAGGCCTCGAGGGCCGCGCGGTCGGGATCTCCGCCGGCCCGCTCCCGGGCGCGGCGCACCAGCCACTCGAGCTCGGCCGGGGTCCGGCCCGCGCAGGCCTCGGCCAGCGCCGCGAGGTCGTCGGCGGGGAAGCCCGACGGCAGCAGGCCGGCGAGCATCTCCCCCGCGGGCGGGGCGCTGACCCGCACCACCCGGCCGAAGCGGTGGGGGCTGAACAGCGCGCCGTCGAGCAGGTCGGGCCGGCTGCTCGCCGCGATCACCCCGACCGGCGGGCCGCCGGAGTCGAGCCCGCCGAGCAGGTCGAGCAGCTGGTGCAGGGCGAGCAGCCGCTCGTCCCCCTCGTTGCCGAGCTGCTTGACGCGGCCGTGGCCGATCGCGTCGAGGTCGTCGATGAAGACCAGGCACGGGGCCTGCTTGCGAGCGAGGCCGAAGAGCTCGCGCAGCCGCCCCGCGCCGACGCCGGCGAAGACCTCGATGTAGCGGGCGCCGGGCACCGCGAACAGCGGCAGCTCCGCGTTCGCGACCAGGGTGCGCAGCAGCAGGGTCTTGCCGCAGCCGGGGGGGCCGATCAGCAGGCAGCGCTGGTCGGGGTGGGCGCTGTCCGCGCTCTTCAGCGCGGCGGCCAGGGCCTGCAGCTCGCGCTTGGCCTCGGCGCAGCCGGCGATGTTCTCCCAGGCCAGGCTGCCCGGCGCCGGGATGGCCTCGGCCAGGGGCGGCTCGACGAGCTGCTTGGCGTTGAAGCCGGTCGAGGCGCGCCGCATCACCAGCCAGAACACGCCGATGATCAGCAGCACCGGCAGCACGTAGGGCAGGTAGGGCCGGGCCCAGTGGGGCTCCGGCGGCCCGGACACGTGGATGTCGACGCCCAGGCCCTCGAGCCGGGCGATCAGGGCGGCGTCGACGAGGCCGTGGCTGTGCGCCCAGTTCCCGTCGAAGCGCGTGAAGTCGAGGTCGGCGAGGTCGCCCGGGCCGGTCAGCGTCGCGTAGACCAGCGTGACGTTGCCGCTGTCGGCGGCGGCGAGGAAGTCGCTGAAGGACTCTCCGTGGGGATGGCCATCGCCGAGCTCGGTCAGCAGGTTCCCGATGAAGAACAGCAACGCCAGGATCACCGCGAGCGCGATGCAACCGAGCGTCGCGTTGCGGTTCTGTTTCTCGTCCGCCATCACGGCCTCCTCCTCAGGCCGGAGCGGCTTCCCCCGCGCCTTCTGCCAGGCGGTCGGGGGCGATCTGGTGCAGCATCAGGACGTTGCCCTCGGGATCCTCGATCAGGGCCATCTTGCAGACCTGGTTGTCCCATACATCCTTGTGGATCTTGACGCCCTCTTCCTTCAGCCGCGCCATCTCCGCCTCGATGTCGTCGGTCTCGAGGGCGAGGTAGACGGCCGGGTTCGGGTTCATCTCCGGGGAAAAGCTGTCGAGGGCGATCGACTTCCCGTCGGGGGTGTCGAACTCGACCCAGCGGCCCTCGAAGTCGTTGCTGAGCTTCAACCCGAGCCGTTCGCCGTAGAACTGCTTGGCGGCTTCCATGTCGCGGACTGGATGGCCGATGAAGGCGACCTTCTTGATCATGGCAGATCCTCCCTGTCGATCGTCCGGCCATGGTACCGCACGGGCCGGCCGAGGGGGAGGTCGAAACCGACGGGCGGACAGCCGCGCCGCCGTCGGCTATGCTGGAAGTGGAGGTACGGAAGACATGCGCGCACACACCCCCCTGGCGACCGTCGCGGACCTGGTGCGCCACCTCGGTGGCGTGGACGGCGAGCGCATCCGGCTCCAGCCGCCCCCCGGCACGGCGACCTCGGCCGATGTGGTCGCGGTGCACGCCCGGGAGAAGCGGCTGTGTGAGCTGGTCGATGGCGTGCTGGTGGAGAAGACGCTGGGATTTCTGGAGTCCGTAGTGGCCGTCGCCTTGATCCGCGCCCTGGAGTCATTCGTCCGTGAGCACGATCTCGGACTGGTCGCCGGCCCTGACGGGATGCTCCAGCTCGCCCCCGGGCTCGTCCGCATCCCCGACGTCTCCTTCGTGCGCTGGGAGCGGCTGCCGGGCGGGAAGATCCCCGCCGAGCCGGTCCCCGACCTCGCGCCCGACCTCGCCGTCGAGGTGCTCAGCCCCTCGAACACCGCCGGCGAGCTCGAGCGCAAGCTCGCGGACTACTTCACCGCTGGCGTGTCCCTGGTGTGGCTGATCGATCCGCGGGCGCGCATGGCGACGGCGCTGAGCGGCGTCGACGACCGGCGCGCGCTGACGGAGGCGGACAGCCTCGACGGCGGGCAGGTGCTGCCCGGTTTCACGCTGCCGCTCGCGGAGCTGTTCGCGCGGCTGCCGTAGCTGATAGGCAGGGAGGACGCAGCGATGGAAGCTCTGGAGACCGCCACCGCCCGGGTGAGCGCGGAACAGCCGCTCGCGATGGGGTCGGGCAGACGGGAGCTGCTCGCGGGGAGATGAGTCCAGCGGGGGAAGAGCACGGTCGGTTCGAGATGAAGATCAGTTGCCATCCGATGCACCACGCGCTGCCCGCGGGGCTCTCTTGACCAGCCGATATGACGGGCATAATATTATGCTCATCATATGGAGCGCCGATGAGACGCGAGACCCGCAAGCAAGCCACCCACGCGTCGATCCTCGAGGTCGCGGCGGACCTGATCCGCCGCGAGGGCATCGCGGCCGCCTCGGTCGCCCGGGTGATGCGCGGCGCGGGCCTGACGGTCGGCGGCTTCTACAACCACTTCGCCTCGAAGGGCCAGCTGGCCGTCGAGGCCTTTCGCCGCGCCTTCCGCGCGAACATGGGGGCGCTCTTCGCCGGCACCGACGCCTCCGACCCCGCGACCCGCTACGACCTCGCCGTGCGCCGCTACCTGTCGCGGCAGCACCGCGACATGCAGGAGCAGACCTGCCCGCTCCCCGCCTGCCTGTCCGAGATCGACCCGGCCGACAGCGCCCTGCGCGACGCCCTCGTCGAGGGAGTGGACGGGCTCGTGCAGCAGCTGACGCCGCTGTTCGACGACCGGCCCGGGCTCAGCGCCCGCCAGCGCGCGCTCGCGACCGCGGCGCTGTTCGTCGGAGCCCTCTCCCTCGCCCGCGCGAGCCGTGGCACCGCCTGGTCCGACGAGATCCTGCTCGCCGCCCGCAGACTTCTCTTTTCCCTGGAGGAAGGACGATGACCGGACTCGAGAAGATGACCGCGATGGTCGAAGGCCGGTTCCCGACGCCGCCGATCGCCAAGCTGCTCGGGATGCAGCTCGCCGAGGTACGGGAGGGGGAGACGGTCTTCCACTTCCAGGCCGGCCCGGAGCACGCCAACCCGATGGGCACCCTGCACGGCGGCGTGCTGTGCGACCTCGGCGACGCCGCGATGGGCTGCGCCGTCGCGACCACCCTCAGCGAAGGCCAGAGCTTCACGACCGTCGAGCTGAAGACGAACTTCTTCAAGCCGGTCTGGAATCAGCGCCTGACCGCCGTCGGCACGGTCGTGCGCCGCACCCGCAAGCTGCGCTACACCGAGGCGACGATCATCGACGAGAAGGGCAGCCTGGTCGCCAAGCTCAACAGCTCCTGCCTGGTGCTCGAAGCGGCCGACGCCGCCGGCCGCTGATCACCCCTCCAACGCCGCGAGCTGCCATTCGACGAGCCGCTCCCGCTCCCCTTCGCTGTACAGGCACGCGAGCCGGGAGCCGTCCGGGGCGAAGGCGAGCCCGCGCAACGCGCCCTCGGTCGGCAGCGCCAGGCTGGCGTCGGGATTGCGCAGGTCGACCAGCGCGACGAGGCCTTCCCTGCAGGGGCCTGCCAGCCACCTCCCGTCCGGCGAACAGACTGGCGGCGGCGCCGCGAGCCAGCTTCCGCGCAGGGTCAGCGGAAGCTCGACCGGCTCCGCCGCGGAACCGACCAGCCGCACGCGCAGCTCGCGGTCGGGGCCGGTGTCGTGCGCCTCGACGCGGGCCCGCCGGTCGTACAACAGCGCGAGGGTGCCGTCGGGCAGGAAGGTCAGGGTGCTCGCCTCGGGCACCCGCTGTTCCTCCGCGATGCCGCTGAACAGCACGCCGCGCGCGTCCGCCACCCGGTGCTCGTCCCCGTCCGTCCAGACCGCGAGCGGGCCGAGCAGCTCGACGCCGTCGAGGCGGAAGCACGGCTCGCCGCTCTCGAGGGAGAACACGCGCAGGCGGTCGTCGCCGAAGCACAGGGCGAGCGCGCGACCGCAGGGCGAGACCGCCGGGAGCCGCGGGGAGGCTGCGGGCACCCGCTCGAGGGCGAGCCGGCTCGGCGCCTCGGCGGTGTAGGACACGACCAGGCACACGCGGTCGACATCGCGCAGGAAGCCCCCGGGCAAGGCCGTGACGAGCACCCCCTGGGCAGCCGTCGGCGCCTCGCTCTCCTCCTCGGCGTCCTCCAGGAAGCGCAGGCGCCGCCCGTGGTCGTCGCACACCCACAGGGAGCCATCGCTGCCATAGCCGAGGCTGCTCGGCCGCAGGCCCCGAAGCGGGCGCTGGCGGAAGACCTGGTCGGTGTCGAGCACGTCCCAGACGGCGACCGCCGATCCACCGGGATAGGCGAGGCGATCGAGCATGCGGACCAGCTCCGCGGGCCGGAAGGCCGCCGTCGCGTCCGGCAGCGGCTTCGCGAGCATGTAGCACGCGACGTAGCGGTCTCCGGCCCGCGGCAGGAGGTAGCGCGAGTACAGCTTCCCCCGCAGCTCCTCCTCGTTCAGCGCCGTCCAGGCTCCGTCCCGGGCGCGGAAGAGCCGTCCGCCGCGGTTGGTGACCACCATGCGGCCGCGGTCGAACTGGCAGAGCAGGGCGTGCTCCCGCACGGGTTCGAACAGGCCGGCGCGGATGGCGGCGAGGGAGGCCTCCGGCACGTCGTCGTCGTGGACCTGCGGCCTCGTCCCCGGACGCCAGGCGATCCCGAGCAGCGGACCGTCGAGCAGCAGCAGGCGCCGGCCTGGCTCGGCGCCGAGCTCGGCGTCGATCCGGATGCCCCCGCGCAGCTCACCGCTCAGCGTGGTGGGATCGACCCCCTCCGGCCAGAGGGTGGTCGCGTCCCAGACGCAGGAGCGGAGAGACAGATGGCCGAGGGCGCAACCTCGCAGGTCCGCCCCTTCCAGGTGTGCCCGGGCCAGCACCGCGCCGCCGAGCCGCGCTCCCCCGAGCCGCGCGCCGCGCAGATCCGCCCCCTCCAGCTGCGCCTGGCGCAGATCGCAATCGGCCAGGGAGGCCTCGGCGAGCTGTGCCTTCCGCAGCTGCGCGCGACGCAGGTCGCAGCCATCGAGCCGCCGGCCGGCCAGCCGGGCCCGGGGAAGCTGGATGCCGAGCAGCTCGCGGCCGCTGAGCTCGATCCCGGACAGGTCGTGGCGCCCGGCCGACCACTGGCGGAACGGCGCGGGGTTGTCGCCGGCCAGGCGGGACAGCGCGAGCAGCCGCTGGAGGGCCGGCTCGTCGAGCTTCTTCGGCAGCCGCTCGAGCTGCGCGCGCAGGGCGTTGTCGATGCCGACCGCGAAGGCCTCGCCGAGGCCGAGGGCGGCGGCGATGCCCCCGCGCTTGCGGTACTCGTTCCACAGCCAGGTCAGGCGCGCCCGCCGTCCCTCCGCCCGGCGCATGAACGCGACCTCTTCCCGGGCGCGCAGCCGGTGCAGGGTGCGGCGCGCCTCGGCCAGCGACGGGCGCGCGGCCGGGTACTTCGCCAGGCAGCGCAAGAGGAGCGCGGCGAGCGGCTTCCAACGCTTCGGCACGGCGAGCCGGGGGAGCGGCGCCTCGAGGTGCGCGCGCTTGATCGCCGCCACGCTCGAGGCCTCGTACGGAGGCTTGCCGGTCAGGCACTCGACCAGCATCGCCGCCAGGGCGTAGACGTCCGCCTTCCCGTCGAGCCCCTCCGCGCGCCACTGCTCGGGGGACATGTAGAGCGGGGTGCCGGTCGGGGTGCCGCTGGAGTCCTGGGTGGTCGTGCGGGCGAGGCCGAAGTCGGTGACGTTGGCTTCGCCGTCCTCGACCAGGATGTTCGACGGCTTGAGGTCGCCGTGGACGAAGCCCTTGCGCTTGCGGGCGCTGTGCTCGAGGGCGCTGAGCACCATGATCCCGAGCTCGACGATGTCCGCCGGGGCGAGGGTCCCTTCCTCATCGATCAGCTCGCGCAGCGAGCGGCCGGCGACGAACTCCATGAACAGGCAGGGCATCTGGCCGATACGCCGGCAGCCGTAGGGACGAACGATGTGGGGATGGGTGCCGAGCCCCATCCACAGCTCGATCTCCTGCATGAAGCGCGGCAGGATCTTCGGGCTGCTGAGGAACAGGTCCTCGCGGAAGGTCTTGACGACGAAGGGGAACTGCGACTGGTGGTCGTAGCAGAAGTACACCAACCCCATGCCGCCCCGCAGCGCGTGCACGAAGCTGTAGCGGCCGTCGGACTCCGGCATGTCGATCGGGGCCGCCTTGCGCACTGGCCCCGAGCGCACCAACGAGGGCTCGAGGGCCGAGGCGCCGGCGGGTGGCGCGGTCTCCGCCTCCGGATCGTCGACGGCGGCCCCCTGTCCGAGGCTGCCGACCAGCGCGGAGCCCGCGGGCGCGGCGCTGAGCGCTTCGTTGAAGGCGGTGAAGGCGAGGCTGAGCGAGAGGGCGTCGAGGCTGCGGATGACCATCCGTGTGCCGGGCTTGCCGCCGCGCCGCCTGTCGCACCACGCGAGCAGCTGCTGGAAACCCGGATCGTCGTGCCTGTCCATGAGCGCCCTCCGGGTGGAGGATAGCCGGATTGGCGTCAGGTGCCAAGCGACACGCGGGCCTCCGGGCTACCAGTTCCTCAGCCAGATCTGCAGCTCGCCCATCGACGGGTTGGTCGTGCCATCCGGCTCGATCGATAGCTGGATCTCCCGCGTCTCGTGGTCCTCTCTGTGGAAACGGAAGGAGTAGCTCCCGGGCGTGACGGCGCGGTCGGAGTCCGGACAGGGGAGGTAGTGCAACCCCGTCGGCGAGAGGTACTCGGCGCTGATGTCCCGAGAGGCGGCCCGCGCCAGCGCGTTGATCTGGCTGAAGGGGAGACGCACCGTCGCCGGCTCGGTGGGCACCTCCGGAGGGCCGTCTCCGACCCGGCCCAGGTCGAGCACGAAGCGGAAGCCGAGCAGCACGACCAGCAGCACCAGGCCCGCGACGATCGCGATCGACAGAGGATCGCGGCGACGGGCGCGCTTCGGCCCCGGCCGGGTCGCCTCGCCGTCCAGCGCCGCGAGCAGCGCGTCCGCATCGGTGAAGCGCGCGCTGGGCTCCTTGGCCAGCAGGATCGCGACGACGCGCTCGGTGCGCGGGGAGAGCGCCGGCCGCAGCTGCCGCAGCGCCACCGCCGCCTCGAGCATGTGCTGCTTGGCGAAGTTTGCGCTCGACGGCCCGCGGAACGGAGGAGCACCTACCAACATCTCGTAGGCGACGCAGCCGAGGGCGTACAGGTCCGAGCGCCGGTCCGCGGCCGTCCCCTCCCACAGCTCGGGCGCCATGTAGGCCGACGTGCCGATCACCTGGCCCGCCTCGGTCAGCGGCCGCGAGCTCTTGCCCCGGGCGATGCCGAAGTCAGCGAGGCGGGCGCGCAGCTCGCTGTCGAGGAGGATGTTCCCGGGCTTGATGTCGCGGTGCACGATCCCGCGACGGTGCGCCGCGCCCAGTCCGCTGGCGACCTCCCGGAGGATGCGCAGGGCGTGCTTCTCCGGCAGCGGCCCCTCGCGCTGGATCAGCTCGTGCAGGGAGCCCCCGGCCGCGTAGCTGGTCGCGATGCAGAACAGCCCGTCCTCTTCGAAGAAGTCGTGGACCGCGAGCAGGTGGGGGTGGTCGAGGCCCGCGAGCAGCTTCGCCTCGCGCTCGAAGCGGGCGCGGAACTCGACCTCCAACGCCGCGGTCACGGGCGGCAGCAGCTTGAGGGCGACCTTCCGCCCGAGCCGGAGCTGGGTCGCCTGGTAGACGACCGCCATGCCGCCCGCGCCGAGCCGCCGTTCGATCCGGTACCCCTGGACGACCCGCCCGAGCAGCAGATCCTCGTCCACGGGCCGGGTCGCGCACAGGGTGACCGCCTCGCGCAGGTTGGGGTGAATGCGCCCCGTGGCGAGAATGCCCAGCGCCCCCGCCAGCGGCACCAGCAGGGCGGCGATGATGGCGCTGTCCGG
>JAUIEM010000543.1 GCA_030428695.1 bacterium | reverse complement strand
TTGGTGGCGCGCTCGAGCCAGTAGTCGAAGCCGATGTCGAGCCGCATGCCCGCGAAGATCGGGAAGGACATCTCGGTCGCGTTGCGGCCGCGCTCCTTCTTCTTGGTCTTGCGGGTGTAGAGCTTGCGCCAGCGGCCGTCGATCTTGCGGAAGCCGATCTGGATCTTCGCGTTCTTGTACGCCCGCTTGAGCGCCACGCGCAGAGGGAAGGCGAGGCTGCGTCGGACGAACCAGGCGATGCGATCGCTGATCGCGGTGCCGATCCCGGCCCCGCCTTCGTCCCTCCGGTACCTGTCCGTCCTCAGCGTGATCTCGAGGCAGTCGCCGATCAGGTCGTAGACGTCATCCTCCGCGTTGTCGAGCACATCCTCGTGGACGATCTCGTCGCCGATGAAGCGGTCGACCTTGTGGAAGGCGTCGGCGGCTTCACTGACGTGCTCGGCGATCCACAGGAAGGTCTCGCCGAGGTCGAGGCGGATGGTGTAGGTGCGGCACTCGTCCGGCTCGTCCGTCCATTGCCGGGGGAAGCGGGTCTTGACGCACTCGAAGTGCATACCGGCGAACACGCCCGCCAGCCGCGATGAGGAGAGCTCGACCCGGCGCGTCAGCTCGATCGGCACGCCGGTCTCCGCATCGACCTCGATCGCGCCTTCATCGTCGCGTTTGTACTTCCAGCAGTCGAACGTGACCGAGCGCTCGGCCTCCGCCGCGATGCCGGCCAGCCCGCCGAGGCACTCGACCGCCGTGCTCGCGCCGGCGAGGAAGGCGCTGGTGTCGTAGCGGACGACCTCCTCCTTGTCGTACCAGACGCTGTCCCGCAGCACCTGCCTGAGCTCCGGCCGGTCCTGCAGGCAGCGCTCGGCGGCGTCGATCAGGGCCTGGTACTCGCCCTCGGTCGGCACGTGCAGCTTCGTCCCGGAGAACACCCCGTCGAAGGCGATCGCCTTGGCGGCGACGTTCGCCCACTTGCGCGCGAGCCAGCCCGCCCAGTGGTACTGGTCGACGAAGGAGAACATCGTCTTCTCGGCGAACAGGTCGACCGCCACCGCCGCCTTGAACAGCGAGAGGTGCTCCGCGAAGCCCGGCGGATGCCCGCCGATCTCGGCGACCGCGGTCGCGACCACCTTCAGCGTGCTCGTCGCCCACAGCTGCCGGTCGTCGGAGACGTGGATCTTCGCGTCGTAGACCAGCGCCAGGCCGGCCCTGGTCGTCCAGCCCGCGTCGTCGAGGCCGTAGGACAGGCCGAGCTTGAGGGACAGACCGAGCTCGCCGGTGTCGTGTCCCTTGGCCTTGACGGCCCCGTGGTGGAAGCCCAGCGCCTTGAGCGCCACGCCGGTACGCGTCAGGCCCATCGCGCCGCGCGTGCTCTTGCCGGACAGCGCCTGGGTAAAGCCGCAGGCCTCGCCCGCGCACAGGTTGCCGAGGCGAACGAAGAAGGGGTAGCAGACCTGGTAGAAGGAGCAGTAGACGTTGAGGGCGTCATCGACGTTCTTCAGCCGCTTGAGCCGGTCGAGCTCGGTCTTGATCTGCTCGGCGTGCAGGGCGAGCCGCTCCTCGTAGCCGAGGGCCTCGTCGACGGCGTCTTTGGTCATCCCCAGTCGGTTCGAGAGCTTCTCGCTGGCGAGCAGCAGCTCGACCTCGCGTTCCTTCTCCTGCTGCAGGGCCTCCTCGAGCATCGCGATCTTCATCTCGTAGACCTTGCGGATCACCGCGAACTCGGCCTTGCGCCGCATCGAGCCGAGGCCCTCGAGGCTGTCGCGGTAGTCGCCGAGCTGGTCGGCGAGCCACATCATGCGCTCGTGGACCTTGAACAGCTCCTCGGTCAGCACCTCGATCGCGCGGGCGACGTCTTCCTGGTCGCGGGCGATGCCGCGCAGGGCCTCGTCGTCCTTGAGCTTGCGCAGGCGCGTCTCGACGTGGGGCAGGATGCTCTTCGCGGCGTCCTCGGCCTTCTTCGTCTCCTCCTCGTCGAAGCCAGAGGCCTCGTCCTTCGCCGTCTTGGCGAGCAAGAGCTCGCGGATGAAGTTGACGATCTTGTCCTGCTCCTCGGTGCGCTCGTCTTCGCCGAGCTCGCCGTTGTCGTCGAGGGCGTGGAGCTTCGCGTACAGCTTCTTGAGCAGCTCCTTGGTGCTCTTCTCGGTCCACTGCTTGCCGAACACCGTGCGGGTCTTGATCCCGAGGTACTCCTTGACCTGCTTCTTGATGTCCCGCTTGCGCAGCGAGGCCTCGAGCAGCTCCCGGCGGACCCGCTGGGCCTCCTCGATCGTCTCCTTCGCGATCGCGAGCTGGGCCTCGAGCTGCTCGCGCTCCTCGGTGCTGAAGCGCTCGCCGAGGGTCTCGCGCACCTCGGCGTCGCTCAGGCACAGCTCGATGCGCCCGAGCATGTACAGCACCCACTCGCGGTACACGTTCAGCAGGTCCGCGCGCGCCTCGCCTCCGCTCTCGAAGTCGCCGAGGAAGCCGTCGAGCGCCGCGCCGGAGCCGCGCTCGCGCAGGTAGCCGTGGAAGGACTCGTTGCAGGCGATGTGGTGCGACAGGAGCATGCCGTGCTCGTCCCGCAGCTCGAGCGCCTTGCGCTCCCGGCCCAGCCACCGGGTGTACTGGCGCAGCAGGCCCTGGGGATCCTCCCCCTGGTCGGGATCGGGGAAGAACGCCTCGTTGTCTTCGATGCTCTGCAGCACCTGCTCGATGATCGTCATCGCGGGTCCTCGGGAACGGGGAGATGGATGCGGTGATGGTAGACGTTCGGCAGCGCGTGCGCCCGCCCGCTCTCGGGAGCCAGCCAGCGCGGCGCGTCCTGGAGCCGGTCGCGGGCGCGGGGGCGGGCACCGCAGGACGCCGTCCTACAGCAGGGCCAGCCGCTGCTCGACCAGCCAGGCGGAGCAGGCGGCGGCGTTCGGAGCCTCGTCCGGCAGGGGGCTCCCGTCGCGGGCCTCGGCGAGCAGCGCATCGAGCCGCGGCCAGGCGGCGCGGTGCTCGGCATCGAGCGCTTCCGGCACCGCCTGCTTCTCGCCGTGGGCGCGCTTGAAGGCGATCAGCTCGAGGGCCGGCGCGCAGCCGTAGACCGGCGCGAGCCGGTCGAGGCGGGTCTCGAGCGCGGCCGTCCGCAGCAGGTGGACACCGGTCAGCGCGACGCGGTAGGCGTACAGCAGCGACTTCGCGCGGGGCGCGGGGGACTTCTCGTGCGCGCGGCAGATGCCCCGGAAGAAGCCGGCGTAGTGGTGGTACGACTTGCGGGAGAGGGAAGCGCGCGCCAGCGTCCGCAGCTGCTCGAGCCGCGGCCCCTCGCCGAGGAGGATGCAGGGGCCGAGGATGCGCTCGAGCATGTTCCCATTCCCCCGCAGCATCAAGGCGAGCGCCGCCGCCGCCTCGTTCGAGGTGTAGTCGCACTCGACGCCGCGGAAGACCTCGACCCGCTCGAAGCTCTTCGCGACCGGCTCGAGGCCGAGGCAGGCGCGGGTCGGCGCGCAGTGGATCGCCTTGAGGTCGAGGTCGCTGTCCTCGGAGGGGAAGCCGTAGATGTGGCTGCCCGTCAGCGCGCAGACCAGCGGCTCTCCCGGCGGCGGATGGGCGGCGAGGAAGGCCAGGGCGGTGTGTCGTTCGGCATCGCTCAACATCGGCGGTTCCTCCGGCGGGGGCTCGGGGCGATCGTACCCGCGCCGGGGCTGCGGCCCAAACCGGGGCCGGCTCTCGCGGCCGGGAAGCGGGGCGGGCCCCGCGAACAGGGCTTGTATTCGCGGGCGGGGATGACTACCGTAGGACGCTTGCGGGACCCCCGGAGGCCGACATGCCAGAGGATGGCCTGAGCTACCGCGACAGCGGCGTCGAGGTCTCCCTCGGCGATGCCTGCTCGCGCCTGGCGACCGAGGCCTCCCGGCGCACCCTCGCCCAGCGTCGCGGCAAACCCGGCGACGTCTCCCCCGGCAGCCTCGGCGGCTACGCCCCCGCCCTGCGCTTCGGCGACGCGCGCATCGGCGTGACCAGCGACGGCATCGGCACCAAGATCGAGGTCGCCGAGCGCGTCCAGCGCTACGACACCCTCGGCTTCGACCTGCTCGCGATGGTCGCCGACGACCTGATCGCCGGCGGCTTCGAGCCGACCAACGCGGTCGACATCCTCGACGTCGACCGCCTCGACCAGGGCGTCGTGCGCGCCCTGATGCGGGGCCTGGAAGCGGCCGCCGAGGCCGCGGGCGTCGCGATCGTCGGCGGCGAGATCGCCGAGCTGGGCGCCAGGGTCTCTGGCTACGGGACCGGCATGCACTGCAACTGGACCGCGACCGCCCTCGGCGTGCCCCTCGAGGACTTCGGGGGAAGCCTCGCCGTCGGCGACACGCTGGTCGCGATCGCCGCGCACGGCCTGCGCAGCAACGGCTTCAGCCTGGCCCGCGAGGTCTTGCGCCGGGCCCACGGCGAGGCCTGGCACGCGGTCGACTGGCGGGGGAAGAGCTGGGGCGCGCGGCTGTTGACCCCGTGCCTGATCGGCTGCCGCCCGCTGGTCGCCGCCCACCGCGCCGGGCACCGCCTGCGGCAGGTCGCCCATATCACCGGCGGCGGGCTGCCGAGCAAGCTGCGCCGCATCCTCCCGGCCGGCGCGGGGGCGACGCTGGACGGGCTGTTCCCGCCCGCCGACTGGGTCGCCGAGCTGCAGCGTCTCGGTCCGGTCAGCGACCGCGAAGCCTACGGCACGTGGAACATGGGCAACGCCTTCGTCGTGGCCAGCGACGACCCCGCGGGGCTCTGCGCCTTCCTGGACGGCCAGGGCCTGCGGGCCCGCGTGGCCGGCCAGGTCAGCGCGGGAGCGGCGCTCCGCATCCGCAACCGCGGGGCGGGCGGCGGGCCGGAGTGGCTGACCTTCGAGCCGGAGGGCTGAGGGGATGGCGGGCGGGCTCACGGGCGGGAACGGACACATGTAGGGCGGGGGGTTCACCCCCTCCCGTCGTACTTCGGGAATCGACACCCTTCTCGAGACAGAACCTACGCTGAGGTTGGTCATGCGAGCGCCAGGCACTGAACCAGAGCGACGCGACTTGA
>JAUIEM010000046.1 GCA_030428695.1 bacterium | reverse complement strand
CTACGATCGTATTCCAATGATCCTGCACGCTCCGGGGCGGTTCAAGGGAAAAAATAAATCCCGTTTCATGGAATATGATTCATGATCCGCCCACCCTCGTCTTTCGAGATCGATGAACCCGCCATCCAGGCCCGCTGCGGGATGGTGCCTCCGCGACGCACCGTCTCCTGACACTTCCGTGACTTTCGTCGAAAATCTCGCCGACGAAGTGTGTGTGACGAAGAATGGGTCGCGTTCGACTTCTTTTCTCGTCGTTGGGCCCTGCGCTGCCTCGCTCGCGACGGCCGGTCCCGGTGCCAGCCGCCAGGGTCCTTCACGGCGCGGGGAGAGGAAGATGAACGGCGCGGAGAGGAGGACGAACCGCCAAGGCGCAAAGAAGCCAGGACGCCACGGAGGAGGGAGAAGAAGAACCGCGGAGAAGAGGAGGTTCCTCCGCTCGGAGAAGACTCTCCAACTGCATCGTCTTTCCTGAATGAGACACAGATCGATCTCAGGTCCGCAGGATGCTGACCGTCGGCGCCCCCTCATCCGCTTCGTCCTGCCGCGCGTCCCAGATCAGCAGGATCAGCTGCCCGGGACCGGCGATCCCGAGCTGCTGCACGAGCTCCCGCGCCAGACGCGCGGGGCGGGCCAGGGCGTCGTTGCCCACCTCCCGCGGGATCAACCCCCAGCTCAGGGCGAAGCGCCGGCACAGCGCCGCGTCCGCGCTCGCCATCACCACCGGCGCGGCCGGGCGCACGCCGACCACGGTGCGGGCGGTGCGCCCGCTGAAGGTCGGGACGACGATCGCGCGCACCTGCAGGTCGCGGGCGAGCTTGAAGGTCGCCCGCGACAGCGCCCGGGTCAGGGCGGCCGGGGCCTCGGGGTCGAGGCTCGGCTCCGAGCGGGAGCGCACGCCCTCGAACTGGCCGTGGCGCCACTGGTAGCCCTCGATGCGGCGCAGGATGCGGTCCATCGCCGCGACCGCCTCGACCGGGAACGCGCCGGCGGCGGTCTCGCCGGACAGCATCACCGCGTCGGCGCCGGCCAGGGCGGCGGTCGCGACGTCGGTGACCTCGGCCCGGGTCGGCCGGGCGTTGCTCAGCATCGACTCGAGCATCTGGGTGGCGACGATCACCGGCTTGCAGGCCTCGACCGCGACCCGGATCAGCTCTTCCTGGAGCAGCGGCACCTCCTCGGCCGGCATCTCCACCCTGAGGTCGCCGCGCGCGATCATCAGCCCATCGGCCGCCTCGAGGATCTCGCCGATGCGCTCGATCGCCTCGGGCTTCTCGATCTTCGCGATCAGCGGGATCTCCGCCCCGCGCGCGGCGCAGAAGGCGCGCAGCTCGTCGAGGTCGGAGCCGGCCCGCACGAAGGACAGGGCGATCCAGTCGACCCCGAGGCTGGCGGCGAAGGCGGCGTCCTGCTTGTCCTTCGCGGTCAGGCTCGGTGTCGACAGGGCGACGCCGGGCAGGTTGATGCCCTTTTTGTCGGACAGCCGCCCGCCCTGGGTGACCGTGCAGCGCACGTCGGTGCCGTCGACCGCCTCGACGCGCAGGGCGAGCTTGCCGTCGTCGAGCAGGATGCGGTCGCCGGGGCGCACGTCGTCGGCCAGGGCCGCGTACTCCGACGGGATCAGCCCGGCCTCCCCCGGCACGTCGCGGACGGTCACGGTCACCGTCCCGCCGGTCTCGAGCTCGATCGCCCCGCCAGGGAAGCGCCCGGCGCGGATCTTCGGCCCGCACAGGTCGGCGAGCACCGCGATCGGCCGGCCGGCCTCGGCGGCCGCCTCCCGCACCGCGGCGTAGGTCTCGCCGTGGCTGGCGTGCGTGCCGTGGGAGAAGTTCAGGCGGAAGACATCGACGCCCGCGGCGATCAGCTTCCGCAGGATGGCCGGGGAAGTCGACGCGGGTCCGAGGGTCGCGACGATGCGGGTGCGCCGGTACTTGAGATCGACGCCGGCGAGCTTGAGCGGCATGGGAGTCCCCGATGGCTGGCGGTGTGTCCAGCATAGCCGGCTGGGGGTCCGGCGGCCACTCCGCGCAGGGCTCCGACGCGGACCGGCGGGGCGACCGACCTGGTTACGCGAGCCGTCTCGAGGGTCATCGGTCAGCGGTCATCGCGATCGGGATCGGAACCGGAAGCGCCCCGCCGAGGCGGCTGACCTGGACCTGCGCCGCCGGAAGAAGACCGTGGACCGTCGGCCGTCGGCGCGTGACCGTGACCGTGGCCGTGACCGTGGGCCGGGTTGCCCCGCGGGGAGTCGTTGCCCGGCGGGCAACAGCCTCGGAAGCGCGCGTGCAGCCGGTGCACGGCCGGTTGGCCTCGGCTGTTGCCCGGCGGGCAACAGCCTCGGAAGCGCGCGTGCAGCCGGTGCACGGCCGGTTGGCCTCGGCTGTTGCCCGGCGGGGAGTCGTTGACGATTCGTTCTTTTCCGAACGCCTGCGCTCACCGAGGGGGCTTTCCAGACCGGGAACATCTTCCGCCTTCCCGGCCCACCCACCCCACTCTTGCGGTCGCTTCCGCTTCCGACCCCGACGCCGATCGCGCGGGCACGGGGGACCGCCGGCCTGGCGCGGGCGCTCGACGGTCGAAGCCTGCGCCTTGACAGCCCCCCTCCCCTGTACTCTCCTGTTCCCAAACCCCTCGGAGACCCCCGATGCCCTACCTCCACTGCCCCGACCGACCCGCGCTGCTCGACGCCGCCTTCACCCGCGACCGCTACGCGGCCCTGACCGCCCGCGCCGAGGAGGCCAGCCGGGCGCCCTCGCCGGAGCCCTGGCTGGCGCTGTACGAGGACTGGAACGAGCTGAAGTCCTACGTGCGCAGCGAGGGCAGCCGCCGCCGCTACCGCCTGAGCCAGAACATGGACGACCCGGAGGCCGACGCCCTCGACCGCGCCCACCGCGAGGAGATCACGCCGCTCGCCGAAGAGGCCGAGAGCGCGCTCCTGGCGGCGCTCCTCGACAGCCCGCACCGGGACGCGATCGCGGACCGCTACGGGGCGCAGCTCCTGCGCAGCCTCGAGATCCAGAAGCAGCCGCTGGCGCCGGTCAACAGCGAGCTGCGCGTCACCGAGGGCCAGCTCGGCGTGAAGTACGACAAGCTCGTCGCCAGCGCCGAGGTCGAGGTCCAGGGCGAGCGGTTGACCCTGCCGCGGGCCCGGGGACTCCTGACCAGCGCCGACGGTGCCACCCGCAAGGCGGCCTTCGAGGCGTACTACGGCTGGTTCCTCGAGCACCGCGACGAGCTCGCCGGCATCTACAGCGAGCAGGTCGCGCTGCGCACCCGGATGGGACGGAACCTCGGCCACGACACCTACACGCCCCTCGGCTACGCCTGCATGAGCCGCACCGACTACGGTCCGGCCGAGGCCGAGGCCTTCCGCGAGGCGGTCCTGGCGCACGCCAGCCCGCTCCTCCACCGGGCCTATCGCGCCCAGGCCGCCGCGCTGGGCTGCGCGCGTCTGGCGCCCTGGGACAAGGAGTATCACCCCGGGCTCAGCCTGCCGCGGGGCGTGGCGCAACCGATCGCGCAGCAGCTCGACAAGGCCGGGCGGGTGTTCGCCGCGTTGTCGCCGCGGCTGGCGGAGCACTTCCGACGCATGCGCGCGCTCGAGCTGATCGACCTGGAGAACCGCAAGGGCAAGCGGGCCGGGGCCTTCTGCACCGCGTTCCACGACGAGGCCAAGGTCGCGATCTTCTGCAACTCGATCGGCGACGAGGGCGACGTCCGCACCCTGATGCACGAGATGGGCCACGCCTTCCAGGCCTGGGAGAGCCAGGGCATCGACGCCATCGACCTGCGCTGGCCGACCGCCGACGCCGCCGAGGTCCACTCGATGGGCATGGAGTACCTCAGCCTGCCCCACCTCGGCGAGTTCTTCGGCCCCGAACAGCTCGAGCGCTTCACCCGGGGCCGCTGGCAGCGGGCGGTGGAGCTGATCTGCTACGTCGCGCTGGTCGACGCCTTCCAGCATTGGGTCTACGCCCATCCCGAGGCCGACGCGGCGGACCGCGACGCGACCTGGGCCACGCTGGCCGACCGCTTCATGCCGGGGCTGGACTGGTCGCAGGCGGAAGCCTGGCGCGCGACCCGCTGGTACGCGCAGCTGCACATCTTCCGCTACCCCTTCTACTACATCGACTACGCGATCGCCGAGACCGGCGCGATGCAGCTCGGGCTGCTCGACAGCCAGGACTCCGCCGCCACCCTGCAGACCTACCTCGAGCTGTGCAGGCGCGGCGGCACCGGCAGCGTGCTCGAGCTGTTCGCCGGAGCCGGGCTGCGCTCGCCCTTCGATGCGGAGTCGATGGCCCGGCTGATGGAGCACGCGGCCGGTGTGCTGGCGGTGTAGGCCTGCAGTGCCTTGCTGACCTAAACAGTAGGTCTGTCCGCGATCACAGGCGGTTCCCGAACGAACGACGGGAGGGGGTAGACCCCTCCCCTGCATACCTGTACTGCGACTGCTCGAACATCCTGTAGGGGCGGGGTTTACCCCCCGCCCGCCGCAGGAGTGGGGAGATGCGTCACCGGTTCCGTGAGACAGTCTCGTACACCCTCCCCTACACACTGTCAGACCCTGTCACGCTGAGGTCCATCGCCGCGCGGCTCCCACTCCAGCCGGCAGGCGAGCACCCGCTTGCCCTCGCGGCGGAGCTCGAGCCGGTCGCTCCCCTGCTCCTCCGCCCGACACACCGTCAAGCGGTCGCCGTGGCGGCACTCGGCGAGGAAGCCGAGCTCGACCCCGGTCAGGCGGAGGCGCGCGAAGTGCTCCGGCGGATAGGCGTCGACCAGCATCTCCGCGTAGCGCGCGTTGTTGACGTGGTGGTGCAGGTCTATGTCGCTGACCCGCACCGTGCGCTCGTAGACCGGCGCGGCCTCCGCGCAGGCCGGGAGCTTGCCGGGCACCTCCGCGACCGCCTCCTCGTCCGGCAGGTAGGCGATCGCCGGCAGCCGGTCGAGGCGCAGCGGCCGCTTGGTCTCCCCGTCGAGGACCACCCAGGCGGTCGTCGCCCGCACCAGCTCCTCATCCCCGGCCTCGAGGCGGAAGTCGCGCAGGCTCATCAGCTTGTGCGCCCGCTTCGGCCAGGTGCGCAGGCGCACGCTCTCGCCGTGGGCGGGCAGCCGCGCGAGCTCGAGGCGGGCCCGGGCGAGCACCCAGTGCTGGCCGCGGGCGGCGAGCTGCGCGAAGCCGACGCCGAGGGCGGTCGCGTGCTGGTGGGCCGCTTCCTGCAGATGATGGAGCAGCGCGCTGAGCTGCAGGCGGTCGTCGCAGTCGACCTCGCAGGAGCGGACCCGGAACGACTCTTCCCATCGGCTGCCCGGCATGCCTCTCTCCCCTCTGCCCGCCGGCACACGGCCTTGCCGCGCGGCGAAGCTTTTCCCATCCTTTAACGAATCGTCGAGACCATCACGGATGCTACACGCCTCCGCGTCGCACCTCGATCCGCGGCCCGGAGGCAAGAACCAAGGAGCCCCCGATGCTGAGCACGCTCGGCCGTCTGGTCAAGGCCGTCGACACCAAAGTCGTGATGATCGCGCTCACCCTGGCCGCCGTCACCTGGTGGGCCGACGACCTGCGGGTGTTCGTGTACGCCGCGAGCTTCGTGTTCCACCTGATCAACCTGCAGGCCTTCATCTTCCGCCACTACGCGCAGAAGACCTTCGCCGCCCACTCCCTGATGTTCCGGACGCTGGCCCTCGGCATCCTGATCACCCTGTTCGTGCCGGTCGTGCAGGACGCCGCCCTGGCCTGGTGGGCCCTCGCCCCGCTCGCCGTCGGCCTGGTGCTGCAGTTCGCCGCGATCCGTGCCCTCGGCGCCGAGGGCACCTACTACGGGGTCGAGCTCGGGGTGATCGAGGAGCCGAAGCGGGTGCGCGGCTTCCCCTACAACCTGACCTCGCACCCGATGCACCTCGGCATCCTGCTGCAACTGGTCGGCGTGTACTATCTCTGTCCCGCCTTCCACGAGGCCTGGCCCTTCCTCGTCCTCGGCCACGTCGGCTTCACCCTGCTGACAGCGGTCGTCGAGCACTTCGACCTGCACGTCGCGGACACCTTCTACAAGGTGCGCCTCGGCCAGCTCGACGGCGCCGGCGAGCGCGCGGCGGTCGACGAGCTGCGGGAATGGTCCCTCGAGCACTTCAAGGACAGCCTGCACAGAGAGTGCTCCAACCACGTCTACATCAAGAAGCTGCCCCAGGAGATCCAGGAGACGATCTCGAAGGTGCGCTACTCCCCCGAGGTGCTGTCCGAGATCGAGGCTGCCTACCCGGGCTGCAAGGTCGTGCCGCTGCCGATGACCGACGAGCTCTACCTCTCGCGCTACAACTACGACTCCGGCGGCGACCAGGGCCTGTTCGACAAGCACTACGACGGGAACCTGCGGGACTTCCCGGGGATGACGGTCGTGCGCTCGCTGATCTACCTGTCCTCGGACGACCACCTCGAGGTCGTGTTCGACACCAGCAACGTCAAGAAGAACATGAAGACCTACGACTTCGGGATCCTAGACTTCCACAAGGAGTTCCACTGGGTCGAGGGCTCCTACGAGGCCCACCACCCGCCGCGGGTGCTCCTGAAGTGCAACTACTACGTCAGCCGGCAGGAGCCCTGGCCGCTGCGGAAGCTGAAGATCTTCCTCAACGTGCTGATCTTCTACGTCGTCAAGGCGGCGATGGAGTACAGCAAAAGCCCGAAGACGACCTTCCAGCGCATCATCGGCTTCTTCTGCAACTTCTTCCGGCGGCTGAACATCGTCAGCCCCGCCCTGCCCTTCGTGTTCATCGGCGTGACCGTGTACGGGCTGGCGCAGGGGGTGAGCCTGGTCGTGCGCTAGGGGATGGCCTGGCGGGTTGGCGGACGAGGCGCCCCCCGGGGTTGTAGGGATGGCGTTCCGGGCCTACCATCTGTAGGACACAACAACCCTCACCGACACAGGCGATCTGGCACATGGACATCACGGATGCCGGCAAGGCAGCGCGTTCCTTTGGGAAGAAACTCGAGTCGCACCTCAAGAAGACCGGCGGGATGATCACCAAGACCACCGAGGCTGCGCTCGACAACGCGATCGCGACGGAGAAGGAACGTGTCAAACGGCTCAAGCTGGCCGTCGACGCGTTGCTGCATACGCAGAAGAGCTTCGCGAGGGAGCGCAGGGTCGACCCTCAGGGTGGGGGAAGATACGCCGCCGTCGCGATGCTCGTGAACATCGAACGAAAGGAGAGTGAGCTCGCGAAAGCCCGGAAGAACCTCGCCCGGCTCGAGAAGATGAAGAAGCTCGCGAAGCGCAGCGACTGACCACGAGACGCAGCGGCCCGTCCCGTGGGGCTGCCTCGACCGTCACCACAGCATGACCGCGGTCACCGCCCCGCGGGCTTCGGCCCCCGCACCAGTCGTCCGCGGGGTCGCAGCGTCCCGAGAGAGCCTGCCCCACTGGCTCTCAGCCCTTGCCCTTCGCACGGAGCATGTCGGAGGCCTCGGACCACACGCTCCTTTCGATCAGCGCGGGCAGCCGAGGGAAGCCGCGCGGTTTCTTGGACCGCTCGCCGACATAGGCCTCTTCCCGCAGCAACCTGCGCACCCGACCTCTGGTGAAGGGCTGGCCGCGCACGCGCCGGTAGCCAGCTGCCTTGAGCGCGGCGACCACCTCCCCGAGGTCCCCGCTCGCCAGCCAGGCGTCGAACATCAGGCGGATCGCCTCGGCCTCCCGCCTGACGACCAGGGTCTTCCAGCGCTTGTAGCGGTAGCCGTAGGGCAGCTTGAAGGGCTTGCGGAACAGGAACCAGCAGCCGACGCTCCAGACGGCGGCGACGCCCAGCGCGATCCAGATCCGCAGCTGCAGCGCGTCGCCCCCGGGTTGCATCCGGTCGTAGTACAGCCACAGCAGCCCGAAGACCGCGGTGAGCCCCGACACGGCGAACAGCTTGCCAACTGTCGTCAGGCCCTTGAGGTAGAGATACGTGCCCCGCACCAGGACATCGATGATGTAGCCGGTCAGGCGCTGGCGGCGGGCCATCACGAGCTCCTCGCAGGGTCGTTGGGGAGGCCAGGGTAACACATGCGGGGCCGGGCGGCGTGCCTGGCGAAGACCGGAGGCCGCTACAGCGTCTCCCGCAGCCACTGCCCGGTCACCGAGGTCTCGGACGCGACCACCTCGTCGAGGGAGCCCTGCACCAGCACCTCGCCGCCCTTCGCCCCGCCCTTGGGGCCGAGGTCGATGATGCAGTCGGCCGCGAGGATGACCTGCGGGTTGTGCTCGATGACGACGATCGGGTCGCCACGCGCGGTCAACCTCCGCAGGATGTGGATCAGGCGCAGCACGTCCGCCGCGTGCAGGCCGGTGGTCGGCTCGTCGAGCACGTACAGGGTCTGGCCGCGCGGGTTCTTCAGCAGCTCGCTCGCGAGCTTGATGCGCTGGGCCTCGCCGCCGGACAGGCTCGGGCTGGGCTGGCCGAGGGTCAGGTAGCCGAGACCGAGCTCCTCGAGCAGGCTGAGGGCGCGCTCGAGGCGCGGGGCGAAGGAGAAGAACGGCCCCGCCTCCTTGACCGTCAGGGCGAGCACGTCGGCGATGGTCAGGCCCTCGAGCTTGACGCTGAGGGGCTGGCGGCGGAAGCGGGTGCCGCCGCAGTCCTCGCAGGGCACGGTCGCGCTCGGCAGGAAGTCCATCTCGATCTTGAGCACGCCCTGGCCGGCGCAGGCCTCGCAGCGGCCCTCGCGGGTGTTGAAGGAGAAGTAGGACTTGTCGAAGCCACGGGTCTTGGCGTCTTCCGTCGCCGCGAACAGGTTGCGGATGTCGTCGAGGATCTTCGTGTAGGACGCGGGACACGAGCGCGAGGTGCGGCCGATCGGCTTCTGGTCGACGAACAGCGCCCGGTCGAGGTGCTCGCAGCCGTGCAGGGTGTGGAAGGGCAACGGGCTGCGCTCGACGTAGCCGAGCTTCCGCCGCACGGCCCGGTACAGTGTCTGCACGACCAGGCTGGACTTGCCGGCGCCGGACAGCCCCGTCACCACGGTCAGGCCGCCGAGGGGGATGCGCACCTCGTCGCCCTTGAGGTTGTTCCCCCGCGCCCCGCGCAGCACCAGATGGCGTGCGGTCGCTCCGTCGAAGGACCGGGAGGGCGGCGGCAGCTCGTAGTCGCCGCGCAGGTGCCGCGCGGTCAGGCTCGCCTCATTCGCCATCACCTCGTCAATCGGCCCGGCGCAGACCAGGCGCCCGCCCTCGGTGCCGCCCCCGGGCCCCATGTCGACGATGTAGTCCGCCGCCCGGATCACCTGGTCGTCGTGCTCGACGACGACGACCGTGTTGCCGCTCTGCTGCAGGCTGCGGATCGCCGACACCAGCTTGGCCCCGTCGACCGGGTGCAGGCCGACGGTCGGCTCGTCGAGGATGAACAGCACCCCGCGCAGCGCCCCCGCGAGCTGGGTCGCCAGGCGCACGCGCTGGACCTCGCCGCCGGACAGGCTGCTCATGTCGCGGTCGAGCTCGAGGTAGGGCAGGCCGACCTCGAGCAGGAAGGAGAGCTTCTTCTGGATCAGCTTGATCGGCTCCGAGGCGACGCGCAGCTCGCGCTCCTTGAGCTGGCCCACCAGGGTCCTGAAGAAGCTGTGCAGGTCCTCGACCGCCAGGCGCTGCACGTCGGCGATCGAGCTGCCCTTGAGCTTCACCGCGAGCAGCGCGCGGCGCAGGCGGCCGCCGTCGCACTCCGGGCAGCGGTCGTCCTTGAGGTAGTCCTGCAGCTCGGCCTCGAGGTAGTCCTGCAGCTCGGCCTCGTAGCCGCGGGAGAGCAGCCGCTCGAGCAGCCCGACCAGGCCGTCGAAGACGCTGCCCGCGTCCGGCTTCGGACCGAACAGGATCAGGTTCTTCGTCTTCTCGTCGAGGGTGTTCCAGGGCTTCTTCCAGGGCACCTTGTAGGGCCCTCGGGCCGCGGGTCGACCAGCGGCCCGAGGGCCCCGTCCGCGACGCTCGCCTCGGGGTCGCGCACCAGGCTGTCCGGGTCGATGCAGAGCTGCTTCCCGCGGCCGAGGCAGCGCGGGCAGCGGCCGCGCCGGCTGAGGAAGCTGAAGTCGCTCGGCTCCCAGCGCGGGTAGGCGACATCGCACTGGGGGCAGGTGCGGTCGCGGGAGAAGGTCTGCTCCTCGATCGGCTCGCCGGGACTGCCCGGGGCCGCCGCGTCGGAGATCACCATCCAGCCCCGCCCGAGCTCGAAGCAGGTGCGGACCATACGCAGCAGCTTGCGGGCCGCGCCGCGCTCGACCGTCAGCTTCCCGACCACGACGTCGATGGTGTGGTCGCCGGCGTCGAGCCAGGGCGCCTCGCGCAGGGCGCACATGCGGCCGTCGACCCGGGCGAGCTCGTAGTTTCCCGCGCGGATCTTGCGGAAGATCTCCTTCTGGTAGCCGCGCGCGCCCCGCACCACCGGCGCGAGCAGCCAGATCGGCCGGTCGAGGGCGGAGTCGAGCAGCTGCTCGACGATCTGCTCGGCGGAGATGTCGCTGAGCACCACCCCACAATCCGGGCAGGTCTGCTCGCCGAGGCGCGCCCAGATCAGCCGGATATAGGGCGCGACCTGGAGCGCGGTGCCGACCGTCGAGCGGCTGCCGACCCGGGAGGTCAGCTGGCTGATCGCGGCGGTCGGCGGCAGCCCGCTGACCCGTGTGACCTTCGACTGCAGCGCCCCGCGCAGCCCCCGCCGGCGGTCGGCGGAGAGCGCCTCGATGAAGCGCCGCTGGCCCTCGGCGAAGAGGATGTCGAAGACCAGCGAGGACTTCCCGGAGCCCGACGGACCGGTGACCACCGTCAACGCCCCCCGCGGGATGGTCAGGTCGAAGCCCCGCAGGTTGTTCGCGTGCGCCCCCTCGATCGCGATGTCGCCGACCACACCGGCGTCGAAGGCCGGGTGCGGCGCCTCGTTGACCGCCGCCTTGAAGCGCTCGGTGACCGGCGTCTGCAGCGCCCGCAGGGCCTGCCCGGTGTGGGAGCCCTCGAGCGCGCACAGCTCGTCCGGCGTGCAGGAGGCGACCAGGCGTCCGCCCGCCTCGCCGCCCTCGGGCCCGAGCTCGAGCAGCCAGTCGCAGGCGGCGAGGAACTCGAGGTTGTGCTCGACCGCGATCACGCTGTGGCCGGCCTTCAAGATCGCGTCCAGGCAGCTGAGCAGCTGGCGGATGTCCGACGTGTGCAGGCCCGTGGTCGGCTCGTCGAGCAGGAACAGCACCGGCCCGCTGCGCTTCATCAGGTGGGCGGCGAGCTTGAGCCGCTGGGCCTCGCCCCCGGACAGGGTGGAGAGCGGCCGGCCGAGGCTGAGGTAGCCGAGGCCGACCGCCTGCAGCGGCCGCAGGCTGGCCGACAGCTCGGCGTCCTCGACGAAGAAGGCGAGGGCGTCGTCGACGCTGGCCGTCAGCACGTCGGCGATGCTCTTCTTGCGCAGCTTGACCTCGAGCACCCGCTTGCTGAAGCGCGTGCCCTTGCACTCCTCGCAGGTCAGGTAGACATCGGCGAGGAACTGCATCTCGATGCGCTCGTAGCCCGCGCCCTCGCAGGCGCTGCAGCGCCCGCCGGGCACGTTGAAGCTGAAGTCCGAGGCCCGCAGCCCGCGCGCCGCCGCCCCCTCGCTCTCGGCGAACAGGCTGCGGATCTTGTCGAAGGCCTTGGTGTAGGTCGCCGGGTTCGCGCGCGGATTGCTCGCCAGCGGCGCCTGGTCGACCAGCACCACCTCGCCGACCAGCTCGCCGCCGTACACCTCGCCGACCCCCGACGGCGGCCGCAGCCCCTTGAGCTGGGCGCCGAGGCCCTTGGCGAGCACCTCCTCGAGCAGGGTGCTCTTGCCCGAGCCCGACACCCCGGAGATGCCGACCAGCACCCCGAGCGGAATCGTCACGTCGAGCCGCGCGAGGTTGTGGCAGGTCGCCCCGAGCACCTCGAGCTCGTCGCCTTCCGGCTCCCGCCGCTCGCGCCGCACCGGACCCGGGGCGCCGCGCAGCTCGGCGCCGGTCGGCCCCTCGCTGCTGTGGAGCTCGGCCGGCGGCCCCGCGAACAGCAGCGCGCCGCCCGCCTCGCCCGCGCCGGGGCCGAGGTCGATGACGAAGTCGCTCGCCCCGACCGTCGCGAGGTCGTGCTCGACGACCATCACGGTGTTCCCGCGGTCGCGCAACGCCCGCAGGCTGCCGATCAGGCGCTCGATGTCCCGCGGATGCAGGCCGGTGGTCGGCTCATCGAGCAGGTACAGGGTCGCGGCGAGGTTCGAGCTGAGGGCAGAGGTCAGCTGCACCCGCTGCGTCTCGCCGCCGGACAGCGAGCGCACGCTGCGCTCGAGGGTCAGGTAGCCGAGGCCGACCTGGTCGAGGCAGGACAGCCGCGCGCGGATCTCCCGCAGCACCGGCGCGAGAGCCTCGGCGTAGTTCTCCGGGAGGGAGTAGGCGTCGAACAGGGCCGCGAGCTCGGCGATCGGCATCCGCCACAGCTCGGGCAGTGTGCGCCCGTCGAGCCGGCTCGCCCGGGCCTCGGCGTTGAGGCGCGTGCCCTCGCAGACGTGGCATCGCACCGGCGCGAGGAACTTCTTGACGCTGGTGCTGCGGCCGTGGCTGGCGGCCTTTTCCAGCCACGGCACCACCCCGCTGAAGGGCGCCTCGCCGTACAGGATGCGCTGCCGGTCGTCGGCCGCGAGCTGCTGCCAGGACAGATGGATCGGGATCGAGTGGCGCTCGCAGTAGCGCAGCAGCTCCTTGAACTCCTTGCTGCGCCGCGAGGTGTTCCAGGGCACGATCGCCCCGTTCGCGATGCTGAGCTGGCCGTCGGCGATGACGAGGTCCTCGGACACCACCTCCCGCTCCCCGAGCCCCCCGCAGGCGTCGCAGGCGCCGAGCGGGTGGTTCGAGCTGAAGCAGGACGGCTTGGGCTCCCGCACCGCGACGTCGCAGGCGCCGCAGTAGAAGCCGGCCGTGATCCTCCGCACGCTGCCGCCGAGCCCGAGCAGGGCGACCCCGTCGCCGATGTCCTGGGCGCGCGTCATCAGCGGCGCGAGCTCGGGGGAGTCGGCCGGCACGCTGCGCAGCACCCCGATCGGCTCCTTCCCCTTGATGTCGTTCGGCTTGACCGCCTCGATGCTCGTCACCTCGCCGTCGAGCAGCACCCCGACGCAGGCCACGCGCCGCAGCTCCTTCAGGCAGGCCTTGGCCTCCTTGACCGTGCGCGGCGGCGGCACCGGCAGCCCGACGTGGACCGGCTCGGAGCCCCGCTCCTTGGCGAGCTCGCCGGCGATCGCGCTGACCGAGCTCTTCGGCAGCACGCTCCCGCAGCCCGGGCAGCAGACGTCGGCCAGGCGGGCGTAGAGCACGCGCAGGAAGTCGTTGACGTCGGTCATCGTGCCGACGGTCGAGCGCCTGCCAACCCGCTGGATCCCGCGTCGCACCGCCAGCGTCGGCGGCAGGGCCGAGATCGAGGCGGCCCGCGGCGAGGCCTTCTTCTCGAGGAACTGGCGGGCGTAGGGCGAGAGGCTCTCGACGAAGCGCCGCTGGCCCTCGGCGTAGAGGGTCTTGAAGGAGAGGCTGGACTTGCCGGCGCCCGACACCCCGGTCACCGTCGTGAAGGTGCCGAGCGGGATGTCGAGGTCGAAGCCGCGGAGGTTGTTCTCCTGGAGCTTTCTGAGCTTGATACAGTCCGACAAGGAGCCACGTCCTCCGAAGGCAGGGGTTCTCAGCGGGAAGTCAGGAGTCGAGCAGCGGAGGGAGCCCCTTGACGAGCCGGTCGACCGCGCACACCTGCTCGAGCAGCGGCTGCGCGAGCGCGAGCGGCCAGGCACAGGGCCCGTCGCACTTCGCCTCGTCCGGCGCGGGGTGCAGCTCGAGGAACAGCGCCGCGATGCCCTGGGCGACCCCGGACAGGGCGAGGGAGCGCAGGAAGCCCCGCCGTCCCGCCGTCGCGTGCCCGAGGCCCCCGGGCCGCTGCAGGGAGTGGGTCACGTCGAACACCAGCGGGCAGCCGGTCGCTTTGAGGATCGGGAAGCCGAGGAAGTCGACGACCAGGTTCCGGTAGCCGAAGGAGCTGCCGCGCTCGCCGAGCAGGACGTCCTCGCATCCGTAGCTCCGACACTTCGCGACGATGTTCCCGACGTCCTCGGGAGCGAGGAACTGGCCCTTCTTGACGTGCACCGGCCGGCCGGTCTCGCAGGCCGCCCGCACCAGATCGGTCTGCCGGCACAGGAAGGCCGGGATCTGCAGGATGTCCGCCACCTCCGCCACCGGCGCCGCCTGGGCCGGCTCGTGGATGTCGGTGACGATCGGCACGCCGTGCCGCGCCTTGACCTCCGCGAGGATCTTCAGCCCCTCCTCGAGCCCCGGGCCCCGGTAGCTGGTCGCCGAGCTGCGGTTGGCCTTGTCGAAAGAAGCCTTGAACACGTACGGCAGGCCGAGCGTCGAGCAGGTCGCGGCCAGGCTGCCGGCGACCTCGAGGGCGAGCGCCGCGGACTCGAGCACGTTGAGGCCGGCGAGGAGGACGAGCGGACGCTCGTTGCTGATCGCGATGCCCGCGACGTCGACCGTGTGCGCCATACCGGGGTCCTTTCTCGCGGTGGGTGGGGCGGAGGCCGGACGGGCCCCGCAAAGCGCGGAGAAGTCTACCATACCGCGCCGGCAGGCCCAAGGGTAAAGGCGTCGGTCCGGCCTGCCGTGTACAATGGCGCCAGATTCCCACGGAGGAAACCGATGAAACGCGTACTGATCGCTGTCTCGTTGTGTGCGGCGCTCGCGCTCGCCCTGTCCTGGTCCTTTCCGATGACGGTGCAGGCCGACGGCGAGACTCCCCTCGGCGAGAGCATGCAGCTGATGAAGCACCACTTCCGCCAGCTCAAGGCCCGCCTCGGCGGCGCGGAGGCGGAGGGCAGCCACCTCGAGGACATCGTCGCGATGCAGCGCGCCGCGCTGACGGCCAAGCTGGAGATCCCGGAGAAGGCCGCCGCGCTCGAGGGCGAGCAGCAGGCTGCCTTCGTGCTGCGCTACCGGCAGACGATGATCGAGCTGGAGAAGCAGCTCCTCGACCTCGAGCTCGCCGTCCTCGCCGGTGACGCCGAGGCGATCGAGGCGCTGGTCACGGAGCTGGAGCTCGGGCAGGAGCGCGCGCACCGGAAGTTCAAGCCGCGGCGGCGGTGAGGGGCGCTGGCGGTGGGGTCGATGTGGGAGGCGCGGGGCCGCCGGGGGTGACCCGGAGCTCTGGACAGCCGGCTGCGGATGCCCGGGACGGGTCGGGCGTCGCAACGTCTTGCAGCACCGGGAATAGAGCAAGCGGCTGGTCAGAGCGGATCGGCCGGTGGTGACCCGGAGCTCTGGCCAGCCGGTTGCGGATGCCCGGGACGGCTCGGGCGCCGCAATGTATTGCAGCACCGTGAATAGAGCAAGCGGCTGGCCAGAGCGGATCGGCTGGCGGGTGGAAGGCGTCCGGCCATCGCAGTTGCGCACGCAGTGCTGGGACCCCCAGTATTCGGCTGGGAGGAACCGCCAGGAGCAGAGCCACGGCGGGAGGAGGCGGAGGAATGCAGGGTTCGGCGGCTGGAGGCGCGCGGCAACGGAGCCCGGCCGGTGCGGATGCCCTCCCGAAGTAGAGGCTCAGAAGCACAAGAACCGTGGTGGAGGGCCCTGCTGCCCTCCTGAAGTCGGGCAGCTTGGCGGCCAGCGACGAACAGCGACCAGAGAAGACGCCCCCCGCCAAGCTGCACGACTTCAGGACCTTCCGTGGCCTTCGGGCAGCAGGGCCCGATAGAGGGTGTATCCGGCAAGGCCGGCCCCCACCGGGGGTTGGGGGGAATACCATGAACGTAGACACGAATCCGCACAGGCAGATCACGAAGGGCTTTGCCTCGGCCATGTGCCACGTCCGTCGGGCGGGACCGCTGGCATAAAACCAGGCCGTCCCGAGGTGTTCAGCGTCACCTAGCAGAACGCGGGGTCGACAGGCCTCCCCGCGCGGATCACGGCATCGACAGACCGCCCTGTGCGGAAGTGCCTACCCGGCCGGTTCGCTCGTCGGCGACCGACAGCACCTCGACCAAGCCAAGGTAGTTGCCCCAATCACCGTCGCCCATCGCTCACCGAAACATCGTCGCGATGGCGATCGACACGACCTCCGCCGCGGCCGTATGACCTGGACCAGCATTCGAACCCGAAGTCCTACCTACCCCGACAACCCATCCACCCTCGAATCTCGCCACAAACCCCAACACACGCACAGGCTTGGTGGACCGGGACGGTGTCGCGTAATGCGGGGGCAGTCCGGTCTTGACGACAGTGGTGGCGCACAGTCGGGCATTGCGTGAACACCACAGAAGAGACCCGATCTTCATGACGTAGGTGTCAGCTAAGATCCCTCACAGGTCGGTGGCGCGAACGCTCCTCCAAGTTCGCGCCTCAACAGTTCGGGCTTCACAAAGGAGGACGCCATGAGACTCGAAGATGGTGTTAACCTCGGGGATTGGCGGCTTGACTCAGACCGCGAGCTCTTGGGTGCAGTCCACTACGAGGGCAGACTTCTCGACTTCGGCCCTTACAGGCATGCAGCCCGCAGGAGACTGGAATCACTGAGGGTCGAATGGGCAGAATTCTCGCCTCGATGGCGAGATATTGCCAACCTAGTCCCACACGTTCACGAGACGTGCCCACATCTCGAAGCAACTGTAGCGTACGACTCCGAAGAGGTCGTCGCGTCACTCTATGATTCCCTCGAGAAGCTTCGGGGCGATGGCTGGATTGACGAGACTCCACCCCACGCGATCCTCAAGAAACTCCTCGAGACATGTTTCTTGTCGACACTTCTTCGGGAAGAGGGGCAACCAATCACATGTCCGATCGTCTATCTAAGCCCATCCAAATCGGAGGAGAACATCCCAGGTCGCTTCGAAAGCCTCGAGCTCAGAACACCTCGACCGTTGTCGCTTCATGAAATCAAGAAGATCGCACCAGCCGTCGCGGCAGACCAAGCGTACTTGGGTGTTCAGCGGAGTAGCCTTGGCCCGGACCTTGAAATCAAGCAATTGGAAAGAAAGCGGGCTCAGTCAGTTGGTCGTACGCAAAAGCCACGCAACGCCGTCTTGCGGCTAAGCCCTACGGCCTGGCACGTCGCTTGCTCCACCTCCCCTTACCCCTTCAGGTTGAAGCGAAGACCCCCGTTTCAGAGGCAAGGCAAGCGACGCGCCAGGCCTCCGGGTCGCCTGCGGCGCCGCCAAGACGGTCCATTGCAAGAGTCATGCT
This sequence comes from bacterium, assembly GCA_030428695.1. The sequence goes on along the minus strand of JAUIEM010000046.1, from coordinate 17,068 downwards.
CTGATCTCGCCGTCCGGGCGGCGCCAGGGCACCTTGTTGGTCAGCACCCAGCCGACCTCGTCGCTGCCCTCCTCCTTGCCGATCAGCGGGACCCCCGTGCCGATGACCGCGCGGTCGTCGGCGACGGTCTCCTCGGCGATCGCGGGCGGGAAGAGCTCCTCGTCGCGGCGCCCGACGATCTCGTCGAGGCTGCGGTCGAACAGCTCGCAGAACTGGTCGGAGGCGATGACGAAGCGGCGCTCGCGGTCCTTGAGATACACGTAGTCGGGGATCGTGCGCAGGAGGGTCTCGAGGATCTCCTTCCACGGCGGCAGCGCCGGGCTGGCGACGAGCTCCTCGAGCTCCGCGATCCGCGCGCGGGCCGCGTCGAGCTCCGCGCGCAGCTGTTCGATGGTCGGCTCGTCGGACACCGCGTTCCCCTGACGGCGGAGCGAAGCGACGTCGCGCTCTCGCTCGGGTGCGGCGCCATTACACCGCGCCGGGGCGGAGGGAACGACGCGGCTTCAAGAGCTTTGGTCAGCGGCCTCGGGAGCTGGATGGCTGGCCCGCCCAGACGGGATCACCGGTGGTTGCGTTCGTTCTACCTTTGACCGAGGGCTTCTCTCCGAAGCCTTATCGCCTCTCCCTCTCCTGCATCCTCTTGTTCAGCTCTTCCTCCCTCTCCTTGAACGCCTCTTTCTTCCCTTTGGTCCTCAGAACCCACTCTTGATCAATCGCCCAGCGGGGCCTGGGGTTCTTGAGAGCGCGGAGCTGCGTGAGAGTCAGCGTCGGCGGCTTGCTCCGATCGTTCAGCTGGAAGTCGACGCCGCGGAGGTTGGCGTTGCCCATACGGGCTCCCTCGAACGAGCCGGCGAGCGTGGCCCCGGTCAGATCGGCGCTCGTGACGTCGGCGCCGTCGAAGGTCCCGATGAGCTTCGCACCCGCCAACTTCGCCCGCGCGAAGCTCGCCCCGGTGAAGTCCCCCTCCAGGTATGCCTTGCCGGCCTGCACGCCGCTGAAGGTGGCCCCCTTGCACGTCGCGCGGACGTTCGCACTGTCGAGCACGGCATCGTCGAAGCTCGCGTCCGCGTAGTTGCCCTGGAGCGTGGCCTGGCTCAGCTGCGCCCGCGTGAAGTTCCCCTTGGTGAAGTCCCCATTCACGGCCGCGTTGTTCGCCTTCGCACCGATGAAAGAGGCCTCCGGGCCCGTGCCGTGGAGTTTCACCCGCTCGAGCACGGCGGTGTCGAAGCGGGCCTTCGCGAAGCTGCCCTGGACCACGGCGCCGCTGAGGTCCGTCCGCGTGAAGTCCGCGTCGGAGAAGTCTCCGTTCAGGTTGGCGCTGCTCGCCTTCGCGCCGACGAAGGAGGCCTTCTTGCCGTCGCCTCTGATCTGGGCGCGGAAGAGGTCGCTCTCGTCGAAGAGGGCCCTCCCCAAGCTGCCCTCGATCAGCGCGTTGCGTAGGATCGCGTGCGTGAAGTCCGCTTTCTCCAGCATGCCGCCGAGCTTGGCGCTGCGCAGCCGTGCCCGCCGGAAGACCGTGGCGAACATGAAGATGCCCTTGCCCAGCGTGACGCCGTCGAGTCGCGCACCCGCAAGGACGGCGCGGGTCAGGGTGGACGGCCTGAAGGCCTTGAGGTTGAAGAGGGGCAGGCCCGACAGGTCGGCGCTCTTCAACGGCCCGACGATCGAGGCCCCGTCGATCTTCGCCCGGACCAGGTTGACCTTCTCGAGGTCGCCTTTGAGGAGCGCCCGGTTGAGGTTGGCCCCGCCGAGCTGGGCCCCCGTGAACTTGCCGGCGAGCTTCGCGTCCTGCAGCTGCGCGTTGGTCAGGTTCGCGTAACTGAGGTCGACACTCTTCAGCTTGACCCGTTGCAGGTTCGCGTTGGTGAAGTTGCCGCGGACCCCGTTCCCGGTCTGCTTGAACTGCTCGAGGCTGGCCATGTGTCCTCCTGCCTTGTGGTGTTACGTCATATTGTAGCCGCCGCCGGGCGGGAGGATAATCGGGGTCCCGCCGTCAACCTTGGCGGCTTCGGACCCGCCGCGGAGTGCCTTCTTGCCGAAACCGCGCTCAACCAGGTTGAGCACCCAACGAAGAGCTGGGATCCGGACGCAGCCTTGCAACGCCGTCTTGGCGCTCCGCCCTACAGCCTGTCACGCCTCTTGCCCCCATCTCCATGCGCTTCAACAGGTTGCAGGCCGACCCCGTCCGGTGCGTGAGGCAAGAGACGCGCCAGGCTTCCGGGTCGCCTGCGGCGACGGCGAAAGGGTTCATCGCATGAGTCTTCTCCTCCGGATCCGGCACCTGAGGCCGGCGAACGCCGATTGGGGAGAAGACTCGGAGTCGGTGACTTGCGGATGGCAGCACGGCCTCGAGGCCTCGAGGACCCGCACTCCAGAGGCACCCGTTGGCCCCCGACGAGCACGAATCGCGGTGATTCCTGTCTCCGCGCCGCCCTTGCCGTCCGGCGACGGGGCTTGTTGCGACATAGGATGACGGAGATCGGGACAGCGTCCCAGAGCCCCGTCATCCTCCAAGCCCAGGAGGGATGGCATGCGTGGGGTCTGCCTGGCGATAGTGGGTCTGCGTCGGCTGCGGGGACGTGGACACCGGCGAGGGGCCAGGACCCCGTCGAGCTCGGGACCGCAGAGGAGCTCGCCGGCGGGGGGATTGCTGGACGAGCCGATCGAGTGCTCCTCATTCCCCCTCCACGCCCCTCCCGCAACGGAACGGTGCGCCCACGCCCCACGCCGTCCGACACCACCCGGCAGCCGAGTTCCTCATGCAGTACTGCGGGCTCCGGCGGCGGGAGCACAGCGCCATCGAAAGCTTGCCAGCCAGAACAGCGTGCCGTCCGCCTCCCACCCCAACAGGATTGACCGTCCGCTCCGCGAGCGATAAGGTCTGCCCGCTGGAGGCGAGCCATGAGAAAGCTGGACGACATCGAGACCATCACCGAGCGCTTCCCCGACGAGCCCCTCGTCCCCGGCGACCCGATGGACGACTCGATCCGCGCCCTCGAGGCCGACGGCCACCGTGTCATCGCCATCGACTGCGCCAGCGCCGTCATCGAGCAGTGCGAGTCGGACGACGACAAGCCGGAGGGCTGCAGCCTGGAGCCGCTGCGGATCACGGTCCGCGGCCGCGACGCGGTCCAGCCGCAGGAGCTCTACATCCACGCCGGCCGCTACGGCCTGGGGAAGGTCTTCCTCCGCTCGGATGGAGAGGAGCGCGCCGCCTTCTGGCTCCCCCACGTCCCCGACACCAGCGTCTCGGTCCGGGCCGTGATCGAGCTCTTCCGCAGAACGATGATCCTCAGGGAGGGCTGGTACCTGCGTAAGGTCTCGGAGCCCGATGACGACTCCAGCCGCGGCCAGTACGAGCAGGACCCGGTCCTCGCCGAGTGCGCCGAGACGATGCGTCAGGCCCTCGACCGGGCTGAGGCACGGCTCGGGGAGCTGACGACGACGTGACCAAGCGGTCCAGCGTCGTCGAGCTGCTCGCGCGTCGCACGCAAAACAGTGCTGAGTGGCCGGAGTCCTGACGCAACGCGCGAGCTGTTGCGCACGCTCGGCCCCTGGAGGAAGTCCCCGCCGATCGGGCCCACGCGCTGGCGTTGGCGCGATGCCGCCGTCGACCACAGCCCCCAGAACCAGTCACATACAACGCTGCGGGCGCTCGCACGGCGACGCCTGGGCAAACCTGCACGGAGCCCGCGCAGACGTCGACCTCTCGCTGCGCGTCGCCCCCGAGCAGCCCCACGCGGCACGTGGGCACGCGTGCTCGAGCTGCAGGAGGAGCTGCATAGCGAGCAGGGGGCGCCTTTCGCCCCTCCTCCGCCCTCCGATTTGACACCAGCGCCCGCCGTCCTATCCTTGGCGGCACACACCTGAGGGAGAAAACCGATGGCGAACGAGTTTCTGGTGTTCGTGATCCTCGATGTCGAAGCCGGCCGGGAGCAGGAAGCCCTGGAGGGCCTGTGCAAGAACCTCGAGAGCGAGTTCGAGGGGCCGTTCGGCCCGGCCGCGATCTGGGAGCTGCGCCACAGCTTCGAGTACGCGGTCGAGCTGCGGCTCAAGGACGCCTCGCTGATGCGCGATCTCGACAACCTGATCATCGACAAGCTGCGCACCGCGCCGGGCGTGAGCGAGACGGTCGTGCGGCCGCTGTACGGCTTCAGCTTCATCGACGAGCAGGCCGGTGAAAAGGCCTTCGAGGCGGCGCGCTCCGACAGCCCCGAGTCGCTCGGCGTCGTCTTGTGCGACGTCGCCTGCGGCAAGGACCGGGCGGTGCACGACGCGCTGCTCAAGCTCGAGAGCCGCGACGGCATCGTGCCGGTCGACGTCGAGATGGGCTTCCAGTCCAAGGACTTCGACCTCGCCGTGCTGCTGGTCGGCAGCGACTCCCGCGCCTTCCACGACTACACGATGGCGCACATCCGCCCCCTCGACGGCATCACCGACACGGTGTGCGAGGTCTGGGACATCAAGCGGGTGTTCGGCCAGGCGGAAGACTTCGTCAAGGGCTGGTCGGAGATGCAGGGCTAGCTAGGCGCCCTCTCAGAAGAACGGGGACGACTTCGAGCGCTCGAGCGGTGCACCGAGCGCCCGCTCGACGCCGTCGTCGGCGTCGTCCCCGAGCTCGATCGAAGGCGTCGCCGCGGCGCGGGCCTTGGCGAGGAAGACGTCGCGGTACCAGGCGAAGGTCGAGGGGATCATCGCCGAGACCGCCGCCTGCCCTCCCTGGTTGTGCAGGGCCTGGGAGATGTGGGAGACGACCTCCTGCATCACCCCGGTCGTGAAGTAGCCCTTGACGCCGTTGCCGGTCAGGAACGCGTCGTCGTGGACGAAGACCCTGTCCCGCCCGCGGTCCCCGTAGCCGAGCACGTGGCCGAACAGCGTGAAGTACAGGCGCAGGCGGGCGTTGCTCGCGTCGAAGGGGTCGAGCCCGCAGGTGTCGACGTGGTCGTACGGGTCCCCTGACTGGAAGCCCTGGACCAGCGTCTCGCGGTTCGCCTCGAGGGTCAGGTCCGCCAGGTAGGCCTTGGCGTAGGCGAGCAGCGCCGCCTCGGCCTCGTTGGCGGCCTGGCTCTGCGGCGTCAGGTTGAGCTGGTCGACCTTGCCGTAGGGCAGGGCGTTGTTGTTCCAGATCTTCGCGACCGCGAAGTGCGTCAGCTCGTGGATGACCGTCGACTCCATCGAGGCCTGGAAGTGCGTCCGCCACTCCGCCTTCTCCCGCGGATAGTAGGTGAACGGCGACTCCTGGCCCCCGCCCTGGACCGGCTTGAAGTCGCCCCGGGACGCGAAGCCGAGGGTGTTGTTCTTGACGTCGTAGTTGCCGACCGGCGCCATGCCGGTGCGGAACTGGGCGCAGTCCCGGCCGAGCGCGAAGAACAGGCGTAGCCCGCCGGTCTTGTCGACCCGCTCCCGGCGGGCGTCCATCGCCGCCATGTCGAGGATCGGCTTGAACAGGTCGTTCTCATACAGGGTCTCGAAGCAGCCCTCGACCGTGCGCACGTGCATGGTCGCGGGGACCGCGGTCGCCTCGACCAGGGCCTCGACCGTGTTCGGCTCGCTGACCTCGGCGCAGCGGGACTTCGCGTCGAGCGCGGACAGGGCGGCCTCGACCCGCCAGCTGTTCTCGGTGCGGGCCCAGTCGAGCGGGTACCAGCCGTGCTGCTGCAGCTGGTTGATGTCGACCTTGAAGGTGTCCCGGATCTGCTCGATCTGCTTCTCGCTGCCGAAGTGGGCCGCCGCCCCGAGTAGCGACATCCCGCTCGCGGCGCACCGCGCGGTCCGCACCCGGGGGTCGGCTTTGACGAGGTCCTTGACCTTCAGGAAGTCGCCGTTGCGGGTCGAGATGACGGCGTACTCGCAGCGGGCCGCGTACAGGAGCTTCTCGACCGCGCCGCGGCGCGCGCTCGTGCCGTGGCCTTCGAGGAAGCTCTCGCAGGCCTCGACCAGGTCCCGCAGGTGGTTGACGCCGTACATCTGCAGCAGATGCCGGTCCTCGTCCTTGGCCACGCCGTCGCGGGCGAGGATGCGGTCGATCTCCGCGACGTTGCCGCGCATGCCCGTCGCCTGGCTGTTCAGGCGGAAGTGCTCGGTCGAGATCACCGGGTGCTTGTGGCGGTAGATGTAGGCCTCGCGGTCGAGCACCTTGGTGCACAGCATGTCGATGATCGCGTGCTCCCAGTCTCCGGCGAACTCGTTCTCGACGCGCTCGAGGCCGACCTCCTGGAAACACCAGCTGTGCAGATGCTTCCAGCCCTCGGCCCCGAAGTGGACCACGCGCAGGAGGTACTCGAACAGCGCCTGGTACATGTAGGCACGGCGCTGGGCAAGGCTGAGACCCGGAGGGGTCTGGGAGTAGTCGAGCTCGAAGTAGTGGGGCTCGAGCTCGTCGGGGATCGTGTCCTTGACCAGACCCCAGCGGAGCACCAGGATCTCGAGGTTTCCGCCACACACAGCTATCATCGTTCACCCTCCTCCCGGACCGTCATGATCGACGGCATGGAACGATGGAGACGAAGCGAAACGCATGCCGGACCGAAAATGCCGAACATTGGGAGATCTCCCCAGCCCCATGCACAAATCCTGGTCATGTCGCCACAAGAAGCTTGGCAAACGGCCTTTTATCAGCCCACTTCAGACCGGAGTCCGCGCCCGGAATACGAAACGTAAAGGATCCGAAACGTCCGTAGCCAGCAACGGGATGCCGGCGCGAGCCCGCGCCCGACGCGCGAAGGCTACCCCACCACCCGCATCACGACCTGTCCGGCGGCCGTGACCAGCACGCTGGCGACCGCGAAGGCCGCCGCGTAGCTGACGGCCGGCTCGTTGCTGTCCGCGGCGCGTTTGATCGCGGACAGGGCGGCGGAGGAGGTCATGCCCCCGCAGATGCTCCCCCAACTGTCGACCGGCCGCAGGCCGAGGACGAAGTGGCCGACGGCCAGCGCGGTGAGGACGGGCACGACGGTCACGGCCAGGCCGGCGAGGAGCACGAGCGGCACGTGCAGGTCGAGATCGGCTTCGAGGGCGTGGCCGGCCGCGACGCCGACCTCCGCGACGAACAACAGGACGCCGAGATCGCGCACCAGCTGCCGCGCCGCCGGTGGCACCCCCGCCCGCACGGGTCCGAAGCGGCGCAGGGTCGCGAGCAGGATGCCGCTGAGCAACAGCCCGCCCGCGTGGCCGAGGGTCAGGTCGAGGCCGAGGGGCCGGAGGTGGATGCTGCCGAGCAGCAGTCCGGCCAGGATGCCCCCGGCATAGACCGCGATGTCGGTGACGTTCGTCGCCGGCTCGAAGGCTCCGAGGAAGCGCGCCGCCGCGCGCACCCGATCGCGGGGCCCGAGCAGCTCGACGACGTCCTCCTTGAGCAGGATCGTGTCCGCGTTCGGGTCGATGCGGGTCGCCCCGCGCTCGACGGCCTTGACCAGCACCCGGAAGCGCTTGCTCAGGTCGATGTCGCGCAGCGTCCGCCCCGCCGCCTGCGCGCTCGCGACGATCACGCGCCGCGGCACCGGCACGCGCAGCCGCAGCTCGGCGTCGTAGACCTCCGGGCCCACGAGCGCGCCCAGGGCCTGGAGCTCGTGGAGCAGGCCGACGACCAGCAGGTGGTCGCCGCACGCGATCGCCTGCTCGGCGTGGGGCTCGAGCACCTCCGCGCCGCGCCGGATCGAGGACACCACGCAGCCGGTGCGACTGCCGAGGTCGAGCTCCCGCAGCGTGCGGCCGGCGACCTCCGGGCGGTCGACCCGGAAGGCGCGGGTCAGCTCCGGCACGGCGGGCGCGGGAGGCTCCTCGGTCTCGTGCTCCGAGGAGCCCTGGCTGAGGTCCGTGCGCAGCAGCCGCGGCACGGTCTGGACCAGGAGGACCAGGCCGATCAGCCCGACCGGATAGGTCAGGGCGAAGGCGATCGACAGGTGCGGACTATTCGAGCCGACCCCGTCCGCGGCGGCGGCGAAGGCCGACGCGCTGGTCATGCCGCCGGCGAGCAGGCCCGCGGTGGTCGGCGCATCGAAGCCGCACACCAGGCCGAGCCCCAGCGCGAGGCCGAGGGCGACGACGACGACCAGCGCGCCGAGGCCGACGCACTTCCAGCCGTGGGCGTTGCGCAGGCTCTGGAAGAACTGCGGTCCGGCCTCGAAGCCGATCGAGTAGATGAAGAGCGCGAAGCCGAAGCCCCCGACCGTCAGTGGCGGCGACGCTTCGCCGTAGAGCAGCTCCAGGCTGAGGCCGAGCCAGCCGAACAGCAGGGCCACCGTCAGGGTCCCGCCGGCCGGTCCGAAGGACAGCTCGCGCCAGCGCAGGCGCCCGAGCAGGTAGCCGGCCGTCACGACGGCCATCAGCCCGGCGAGGGGGATGTCGGACAGCTGGTCGAGGACGCGTACCATGCTCGCTCGCGGCCGCGGACGTGCGGCATCCGACGGAGTCTACGCGGATGGAAACCGGACTTCCAGCCAGACCGGCCCGGCGCGGACGACAGCGCTTGGTACAGCTCCCCAGAGAAAGTACCGGCGAGGCCCAGGCTGAAGTTGCGGCTAGCGCGAAACGCTGCGGAGGAAAAAAAGGGAACGCAGAGGCGCAGAGGAGCAGAGGCGCAGAGCGCCCCTTGCCTTATCTTATCTGATCACAACCTCTTCACACACGACACGGTAGACTCCATCCATTTTTGACCAGGCACTGACCGAAATGGAAGAAGAGAGAAGAAACCTATAAGGAATGCAGGAAGTAAGGAAGGCAGGAAAAGACGAGAAGAAGAGAAGAGAAGAAAAGAAAAGAAAACAAATAAGATAAATTCAAAAACCAAAGCGAGGGAAGATGGAAAGCCAACAGAAGCCAGCCTCCACTTCTTTGCTTTTTCTCTTCTCTTTTCCTGCCTTCTCCCCCCTCCTGCCTTCGTTATAAACTCTTTTCTTCCTTCTTTCCTTCCTTCTTCTCTTCTTTCTTCCTCTTCTCCCCTCCTTCCCCTCTTGCCTTGATCGACCGCCGAGAAATCGAACGTCTGGAGAAACGGGATTGCGAGCAGTCGCTGCCTTGCACTCGACAACGACGCGCCGTCTCACGCCGACCCCTCTTTCTCTGCGTCTCTGCGCCTCTGCGCCTCTGCGTTGAAATCGAACGCTCCGCGACTACAGTCCGCGGACGAACAGCTGTACTCAGCGCCGACGCCACAGCCGCTCCGCGTAGCGCGCGCCCGCCCCGAGCTCCCTCGCGTAGGCCGCGCTCGCCGCGAGAAAGCCCTGCCGGTCACCGAACAGCGGGACGAGCTGGCTCTCGTAGCAGGCGACCGCCGCCGCGATCGTCCGCACATCCTCCGCCTCGACCGCGAGCAGCTCCGGCCGCAGCGGGGGTACGCGCGCGAGGCAGCGCCGCCGCTGCGCGATCAGCCGGGCGAGCAGGGCGTCGCCGGCGGGGCCCCGCGGGAACCAGCTCTGCACGTAGCCCTGGGCGAGGAAGCTCGCGGACCAGGACGCGTCGTCGAGCGCCGGGGTGTACGTGCCGACACCCGCCAGACGGTCGTCGACGGCCCCCGCGACGAAGGCGTAGGGGCGGTCTTCGTAGAAGGTCCGGGCGATGGTCCGGAAGGTGATGGCGGCGAGGCAGTAACACAGGCGGTGGTCGACGTGGCCGCCGACACCGAGGGGGAACCACAGCTCGCGCGGCATCAGCTCGACGACCAGGTTGTCAAGGGCCTCGCCCACGGCCTTCTTCACCGGGTAGTCGCGCTTGTCCGGCATGCCGATGAGCTCCCCGAAACCGGAGTAGCCACGGAACGGGGCGTCGGGGAAGCCGAGGTGGCGGGCCTCGACATCGAGTAGGGCCAGCGCCGCGCGGTCCTCGGCGCGGCGGGCGGCGTAACCGGGTCCCTCGCTGCACACCGTCGCGACGACGACCCGCCGGCCGCGGCGCCGCTCCCGCAGGAGGAAGCCCGCGACGGAGAGCACCGCGTCGTCGAGGTGCGGAGAGACGACGAGGATCGTCACGCGAGGCCCTCCGGCAGGGCGGCGCCCGCGCAGAGGAGCGCGGCCCCGACCCCGAAGCCGATGCTGAGCAGCAGGCAGCCGCCGGCGGTGTCCTGGCCGGCGACCAGGGCCGAGAGCGCCGCGAGCTCGGCGTCGTTGAGCAGCAGGATGTCCATTCCCCGGAATACGTCCTCGAGCAGCCTGCTGTCCAGTCCGATGTAGGAGCACTCCCCCGGCACCCCCGCGGCGTCGAGGGCGCAGGGCAGGGCGACGACCAGGCGTCCCCGCGTCTCCCCGAGCCGGGCGCGCGCCGCCGCGAGGAAGCCGCGCAGCGCCCGGCGCTGGGCGGCGCGGCAGGCCGGCGTCTCCTTCCCCGTGCGCACGGGCAACTTCCCGCGGTCGCGTGGCAGCAGCCAGCGCCGGCCGCCGGCCGAGAGCTTGAGCGCGGTCTGGCCGAGGTCGAGGACCGCGCCCCCGCCGAGCGCCCATCCGCCGGCCTCCCCGGCGAAGCGCCCGGCGGGGTCGCGAGAGACCGGCAGCCCCAGGCCGCGCAGCGCGTCCGCTTCCGCCTCCCCCGCTCCCCCACCGCACAGGCGCAGGGAGGCGACGTCGAGCTGTCGCAGCCGGCGCCCCCCGCGGGCGACCGCCGCGCCGGCGCGCAGGGCCCGGACGGCCGCGACCAGGGCGCGCGGCCAGGCGGTGCTCTCCTGAGATTCCCACAAGGTCTGGCCGCCGACCTCGAGGTCCCACACCTCCAGCGGCTCGATGCCCGGCGTCGCGACGCGCCGGATCACCGCCCCGCCCCGGCCGGGATCGCCGGCTTGCTCTCCTCGATCGGCGGCCAGTCCGGACAGGGGCGTCCGGCCAGGTGGCGGAACCAGAGCCGCTCGAGGGCGTACCAGGCCTTGCAACCGAGCAGGGCCGCCTGGAACACCAGCCAGTCGCGCCGCTCGGCGGCCGGGGCCGCGAGATAGGCGCGGCGGTCGAGGCGGCGCACGCCGTGGCGGCGGTGGGCGGGGCGGGTCTCGGGCAGCAGCCGGTCGAGGCGCTCGATCTCGCGGCGCATGCGCCGGTAGGTGCGGTACATGCCGCGTAGGCTGGCCGGCGGGCGGTACCAGATGCGGGCCGCCGGCACCTCGGCGATCGCCCGGGGGCCCCAGCGCCGGAGGATGCTCCGCGACAGGTAGATGTCGTCGACCCGGATGCCGGCGCCGAGGTCGTAGAAGTTGTCCGTCGGCAGCCGGGCCACGCGCGGGGCCAGCGCAGCCCGGGTCGGGATCGCCCAGCCGCGGATCGCGAACAGCTTGCCGTTGAAGTAGCGGCGCCGGGTCTGGAAGCCGTTGCGCCGGTTGTAGGTGTACAGCGCCCGGGCGATCGCGCCGCCCCGCTCGGGTGTAAGGGGGATCTTCCGGGGATAGGCGACGCGCAGCGCCGGATCTTCCCGCATCGCCGCGACCAGCCGGGCGAGGGCGTCGGGAGCGAGGCGGATGTCCGCGTCGCAGAACAGCACGAAGTCCTCGGCCGGCGGGGCCTTCCGCTGCGCCTCGACGATGCCGCCGCTGCTCGTCTCTACCTTCACCGGGAACTTCCGGGCGACGCGCTCGCTGCCGTCGCTGCAGTCGTCGAGCACGACCGTGACCGGCAGCCGCGGCCCGTCCTCCTCGGCGCGCGCCACCGCGACGAGCAGCGAGCGCAGGCAGGCGGCGAGGCCGCGCTCCTCATCCTTGGCGGTGACGACGACCGGCACCGTCAGCATCGCCCGACCCCGAGCCGCGCCGCGAGCTCTTCGAGCAAGGTCGCGCAGCGCCCCGAGCCGTCCCCGTAGCTCGCGGCGATGCGGGCGGCCGCCCGGCGCTCCGGGCCGTCGGCGAGCAGCGCCCGCAGGGCGTCGCGGCAGGCTTCCACCGGACAGGCCTCGAGGTCGAGCACGCGGCCCATGCCGTTCCGCCGCAGGAAGAAGGCCTGGTGGAACTGGTCGTTGCACAGCGGCGAGAGCAACAGCGGCACGCCGTGGGCGGCGGCCTCCATCACCGAGTTCGCCCCGCCGTGGGAGATCAGCGCCCGCGCCTTTCGCAGGAGCGCGAGCTGCGGCAGGTAGCGGGCGGTGCGCACGTTGGCGGGCAGGGGCCCGAGCCGGCCGTGCAGCTCGCTGACGCTGGCGAGCAGGCGCAGGGGCTCGCCCTCGACCGCGGCGAAGACCTTCCGGAACATCGCCGGCTGGTGGTAGATCTGGCTGCCGAGAGACATCAGCACCAGGGGGCGGCCGTCGGGGCGCTCGTCGAAGTCCGGCTCGTCGCCCCGCGGGCCGCGCGGCAGGGCCGCTCCGAGCAGCTCCACCCCGGGCACCTCACGGCCGACGAAGGCCGGCGTCGTGAAGGCGACGGTCAGCCAGGGGCTGAGCATGTCGCAGCCGCGGAAGCCGATGTCGAGCCCCTCCCGCGCGAACAGCGCACGCCGCGCGGGGGCGAGGGCGGCGACGGTGTCGAGCAGCTCGCTCTCCATCTCGTCGCTGAGCGCCGGGTTGAGGGAGTTCGACACCGCCACCCAGGGCAGTCCCCGGCGGTGCGCGGCGAGCGCGGCGGCGTAGACCATCGGATCGGTGACGACCAGGTCGGGGCGGAAGCGCTCCATCGCCTGTTCGAGGGGCGGCACGGCGGCGGGGGCGCGGCTGACCAGCAGCTCCTCGATCCAGCCCCGCAGCCAGGCGGCATCCCGCACCCGCGCGGCGAACTCCGCGCCGCGGTTGGCGTCGGGCGGCGGCGGCAGGGTGTCCGGACCGAGGAAGCGCGCGATGCCGGCCCGGGCGAGCTGCGGCCGGATGTCGGCGGGGGCGTGGAAGGCGACCGTGTGGCCGCGCTCCTGCAGCTCCTGGGCGACGCCGAGCAGCGGGTGGATGTGGCCCTTCTCGGGGATGACGGTGAACAGCACGCGCAGGCTCATGCGGCGACCTCGTAGGCCTCGAGCCAGAAGCCGAGGCAGGCGATGCGGAAGAGCATCATGCGCTCGGCCTCCGCCAGGCGCTCCCGCGCGCACAGGCCGCGCACGGCGGGCGGGTCGAGGTAGGCGGCGAGGAAGGCGCCGTGCTCCTCGAGGGCCCGCGCGGCCGCCGCCTGGTAGACCCGCCCGGCCGCCTGGTCGCAGGGCAGCGCCGACTTCCGCCGGGTCCGGGCGCGCTCGGGCACGAGGCCGCGGGCGGCGCGGCGCAGGAGCGCCTTCTCCCGGCCTTCGGCGAAGCCGAGCGCCGGGGGCACGCGGGCGGCGACGGCGAGCAGCTCCCGGTCGGCGAAGGGCACGCGCGCCTCGAGTCCCCAGGCCATCGCGTGGATGTCGCCGTTGTGCAGCAGGCGCGGGAGCCAGCGCCGCACGATCAGGCAGCTGGTCGCGAGGATGCGCGCGTCGGGATCATCCCAGCCCTGGCCCTCGGCCTCGACCAGCGCCCGGTAGCGGCGCTCGAGGGCTTCCGTCACCTCCTCCCGCAGGCCCGGGCGCAGGCCGGGGGCGGCGAAGCGGGCGAGGATGGCGGCGGGGCGCGCGGTCGCCTCGGGGTCGAGCAGGAAGTGGTAGCCGTAGTGGGTCTCGTCGGCGGCGTCCCCGACCAGCACCGCCTTGCAGCGGCGGGCGGCGGCGCGGGCGAGGAAGTGCTGGGCGAGCTCCTGCTCCCAGGCCGGCAGCGCGTCGTCGATGCGGGAGATCTCTGCCAGGGCATCCGCGAGCGCGGCGCGGGCCACCGGGACCTCCCGGGCGCGCACCCCGAGCTCTGCGGCGCAGGCACGGGCGACCGGCACGTCGTCGGAGACCACGATGCGCGAGGCGTAGGGGTAGTCCGCGTGGCCCTCGTGGACGACGGTGAAGGTCTCGAGCTCGGGGTTCTCGCGGGCCGCCAGAGACGTCAACAGGGTCGAGTCCAGGCCGCCGCTCAGGTAGCTCCCGACCGGCACGTCGGCGACCAGGGCCCGGCGGACCGCCCGCGGCAGGGCCGCGCGCAGCGCTTCCGCCAGCTCCTCCGCCGTCGCCCCCGCCTCCGGCGCGAGCCGATGGTGGCCCCAGCACTTCTGCGCGACGCCGTCCGGGCCGACGCGCAGGAGCCCGCCCGGAGGCAGGATCTCGACGCCGCCGAAGGGCGAACGCTCGACGCCGCTGAAGCAGGGCGCGACCAGGTACTCGCACAGCGCCTCGCGGTCGGCCCGCACCGGCCCGGGGCGGGTGCGCACGAGAGCCTTGGCCTCCGAGGCGAACAGGAAGCGCGCGCCCTCGCGGGCCCAGACCAGGGGCTTGACCCCGAGCAGGTCGCGGACGGCGTGGCCGACGCGCTCTTCGGCATCCCAGACGAAGAAGGCGAACATGCCCTCGAAGCGCTCGAGGCAGGCGGGGCCCCAGGTCGCCCAGGCGGCGAGCACGACCTCGCTGTCGCCGTCGGTGCGGAAGTCCCACGGCAGCTCTTCGCGCAGCTCCCGGAAGTTGTACAGCTCGCCGTTGTAGACCAGGGCGTAGCGTCCGTCCGGGCTGAGCGCCGGCTGGTCCCCCCGGGCGAGGTCGAGCAGCGCGAGGCGCGTCGCGGCCAGGGCGACGTCGGGCAGGGCACACTCCCCCGCCCCGTCGGGACCGCGCGGGCGCAGCACCGCCTGCATCGCCCGGGCCCGCGGCAGCAGCGCCTGCCCGGGGCGACCGAAGGAGACGACGCCGGCGATCCCGCACATCACCCTTCCTCGACGTGGTGCGAGCGCGCGAGCAGGCAGGCGCTCGCCCAGGCGACCCGCTCCCGGTCGCTGTCGAGCGCGGGCTCGCGGCCGATGCAGCGGGCGATGGACGCGGCGGTGGCGGGGTCGAAGTAGCGGGCGACGCAGATCTCCGGCGCGTAGCGCGGCGTCTTCCGACGCGCGAGCAGCTCCGCCGGCAGCAGCTCCGCCGCCGCCTCGCGCAGGGCGCGCTTGTCCGGCTGGGGGCCGAAGCTGCGCAGCTTGGCGTCGACCAGGGGGTCGAGGAAGGGGCTCCGCAGCTCCATCCCCCCCGCGCCGCACAAGGCATCGACGATCGGCAGGTAGTCGCCGGCCCCCTCCCCGGCGCAGACCTGATCCGCCCCGTCGCCCGTCAGCATGACGTCGAAGCCGTCCGCCCGCATGCACATCGCCAACGCCGTGCGAGCGACCGGGTGCAGGTTGTAGAGCGGGCGCTCGCAGGCCGCGATCGAGCCGGGCAGGAAGCCCCGCAGCTCATCGAGGGAGGTCCGCACGATGCGCGGCTCGACCCCGAGCGCCCGCGCCGTCCGCAGGGTCTCGGCCTCCTCGCCGTAGCCCGCGGCGTCGCAGACCAGGGTGTAGACCGGCAGCGTCCGGCCCATCCGCAAAAGCAGCGCGAGCACCAGCGCCGAGTCCAGACCGCCGGACAGGGCCAGCGCGATCGGCAAGGACAACGCGAGGATGCGCTCCAGCGCCCCCTCGAGCACGGCGAGCAGCCCCTCCTCCGGCGGCTCCGGCGGCACCCCCGGCACGATCTCGAGGTCGCGCGTGTAGCCGTGCCCGGCGCGCACCACCGCCACTCCGTCGAAGCAGCTCCTGCCGGCCACCGGCCGCCCCCGCATCCAGCCGTCCAGGCCGACCGGATCCCAGCGCCGCCGTCCGAGGTCGGCGAGCACCGGCTCGGCCCGAGGGCGCGGGTACCCGCCGAGCTCGGGGGCGTAGAAGCGCTCCGGCCAGCCGGTCGCGCCGACCGCGAAGGCCCTCACAGCGCGCATCGCAGGGCCTCCCTGCCGGCGGCGACCTCCGCGGCGCTGAGCTGGCGGTGCGGAAGCGTGGCGGCGTCGCCCCCGCGGCACACCCTGCAGGAGGCGAGGGGCTCGGCCCGCGTGAGGTAGGCGCGCAGCTCGTCGGCCAGCCCCGGCCCGTCGTGCAGGACCACCCCATCGGCCAGGTAGCCGCCGGCCAGGGCGTGGTTGTGCTGGGGCCGGGTGCACTGGAAGAAGCGCCCCTTGTACACGGTGTGGCAGCGCTCCCGCAGCCAACAGCCGGCGAACACGCGGGCGTTCTCCGCCGCGTCCGTGCACGGCGCCGGCCGGTCCATCGCGACGAAGGCGTCCTGGCGCTTCCAGTTGACCTCGACCCCGAAGCGCTCGGCCCGCTCGGCGATCAGGGCGCGGGTCTCCGCCGGCAGGGCCGGCGCGGGATAGAGCGAGACGGTCAGCGCGTCGAGGCCCTGCCAGAAGGCGTCGGGCTGGCGCGGGAGCAGGAAGCCGTTGGTCGTCAGCGAGACGGTCTCCGCGATGTCCGCCGCCCGCGCCAGGGCGATGAAGTCGAGCAGCCGCGGGTGCAACAGCGGCTCGCCGCCGACCAGCTTGAACCAGGTCGGCCGCAGCACCCGGCGCAAGCGAGCGAGGTCGTGGGCCAGAGGCTCGGGTTCGGAGAAGCTGCGCGCCAGGAAGGGCGAGTGGGAGCAGCAGCCGGCGCAGCGCAGGTTGCAGTGCTCGACGATGTGGGCCTCGAGGGAGCGCGTACGGATGCGTCCGGCCTCGACGTCATAGGATCGCATCGTTCGCCCCCTTCGTTGCTCCTCCGGGAAGAAGACCCGCCCCGCCGCGATCTTGCATGCTTCTTCAGGGTAGCGCCCCGCGGCGGTCATTTCGAGCCGCGCGGGCCTCGAACGTGCCCCTGCCTGCGCCCGTCCGTTTCCCCTTCTTCCTCTTCCTCCTCCTTGGCGTGTTGGCGGTTGTGCATGGCCGGCCGCCAAAGAGAACTCCCCTCCCGCCCCCTCAGCGCTTCGGCGTGACCAGCCGCTGGTCGAGCATCGACTGCACGGTGTCCCGGATGGTCTCCTCCAGGGGTCGGTAGACGACCCCGAGGGCCTCGCGCGACTTCTCGTTGGCGAAGGTCGAGCGCCGGCTGAGCAGGCGCCGCAGCAGGGTCCAGCTCAGGCGCTTGTCGAACAGCGCGGCGCCGTACATGAAGATGTTGGGGAGCTTGCCGGTCGGCACCTTGATGTCCGGGAAGTCGGCCTTGATCAGGCGCGCCATGTCGGCCATCCACAGCCCGTCGTGGACGAGCAGGTGGCGGCCCTCGGCGCTCTCCCGCTCGACCGCCTCGGCCTGGGCGTAGGCGACCTCGCGCACGTCGACGACGCTGAAGTGGATCTGC
>JAUIEM010000542.1 GCA_030428695.1 bacterium | reverse complement strand
GCAGAGGCGCAGAGCGGGCCTCTCGGGTGCGGGCGCGGGATCGCGGGCGGCCGGGAAGAAGGGGAGTTCAACGCAGAGGTGCAGAGGAGCAGAGGGGCGGAGCGTGCCTCTCGGGTGCGGGCGCGGGATCGCGGGCAGTCGGAAGAAGATGACCTTTACGCAGAGGGACAGAGCGCGGAGCGTGCCTCTCGGTGCGAGCGCGGGATCGGGAGGCAGTGGGAAGAAGGGGAGTTCAACGCAGAGGTGCAGAGGAGCAGAGGGGCGGAGCGTGCCTCTGGAGGCGAGCGCGGGATCGGGCGGGCGCGGGCCCAGTCGCGGGGTGTCCGGCCCGAGGTGGGGCGGGGTCTTCGCACACCGCCAGAGTGAGCTGCTCCTCGCGTCGCCCGACGCAGGCATGCCTCGGCTCCCGGACGCAGTCAACGTCCTCCGAACAGCACGCGGAAGCCCTCGGTCGCGCGTAACTCCGCGAAGTCGGGGTGGGTCTCCGCCACGTTCTCGATCATCGCGGCGATCGTGGCGAGGGCCTCCTTTGGTTGGGGATCGTCCGGTCGCTGCTCGCGCGCGGCTTCCAGCTCTTCCCGCAGGCGGTCCAGCTCCCGAAGCCAGCCCGCGAGCCAGTCGAGGGCGAGCGCCTCGTAGCGGGCGGCGGCTTCGCCCTCCGCCTGGGCGCGGGCCTGGCTGGCGCAGAGCGCGGCGAAGTAGTACAGGCGGTCGTCGGCCCCGGTCGCGAGCAGCTCTTCGTAGACCGGGACGGCCTCGGCGCAGCGGCCTTGCTGGTGCAGGCCGGTGGCGCGGGCCTCGAGCTCGGCCCGGGAGGGGGCGTCGGGGTTCGCCTTGCGCCGCAGGAGGGCCTCGCGTTCCTCGGCGAAGGCGGCCCGGGCGACGGCGACGCCGGGGACGGAGTCCGGCAGGGTGGCGTGGTTCTCGATCGCCGCCTCGACCAGCTCGAGGGCCCGGTCGAGCTCGCCGCGGTCGCGGGCGAGCAGCCCGAGGTTGAAGAGGAAGATCGCGCGGGCGCCGCGCCACTCGACCGTCGCCCCGCCCCGCGCGAGCAGCGCGTCGAGCAGCTCCAGGCCGGTGGTGAAGCTCTGCCGCGCCTCCTCGATGCGGCCCTGGGCCTGGACGATGTAGGCGAGGGTCTTGTGGCCGAGGGCGAGGTGGTACAGGGCCCGGCCGTCCTCCGGATCGACCCCGACCAGACGCTCCCAGGCGACCAGCGCGCGCCGGCTGCTCGCCTCTGCGCGGGTGAGGTCGCCGCCCTGGCCTTCGAGCATCGCGAGGCGGTCGCCGATCCAGCCGGCGGTGTGCAGGAGGTCGATGCTCTCGGGCGCGGACGCGAGCCCTGCCTCGAGCAGGGTCCGGGCTTCGCGCAGGAGCTCGACGGCCGCAGTCGGCCTGCCGATGTCGAACTGGACGTTCGCGGACAGCTCGAGGCCCTCGACGGCGCGTCCCACCGTCGCGGGGTCGTCGGGCGCCAGCGTCACCAGCCCGCGCCACACCTCGACCGCTTCGAGGCTGACGCTGCGCGCCTGCTCGGGACGGCCGCTGTCGGCCTCGACCCGGGCCAGGCTGTCGAGCGTCTGGGCCAGGTTGATCGCGAGCGGCAAGGAGCGCGGATCGCCCGTCAGCAGGTCGACGAAGCGGGCGCGGCTGTCGAGGAGCGCGACGCGGGCGGAGTCGCTCTGGCCAGCCTGGGCGTGGAGCTTCCCGAGCTCCCAGGTCGCGACCGCCAGGTCGTGTCGGTACAGCCGCGCCAGAGGTTGGGCGGCGGTCGCCCCGGCGAGCAGGGCGCGCGCCTGCTGCTGGGCGGCGAGGGCGGCGGGAAGCTCGGAGCGCGCGCCGCGGACACGGGCGGCGAGGGCGAGCACCAGGGCGGTCCGGCGCCGGGCTTCCAGGTCGTCGGGGAACGCGGCGTGCAGGTGGTGGGCGAGCGACAGGGCCTCGTCGATCATCGCGAGGGCCCGCTCGTGCTCCTCGTCGTAGGCGGCGAGCTCGGCCTGCAGATGGAGCAGGTCGACCCACTCCCGCGCGAGCGTCGCGCTCGACGGCATCAGCTCCCGCAGGAAGGCCAGGTGCTCCCGGGCCTCGGTGGACAGTGTCCGGGCATCGTCCGGGAAGGCGCGCTCGAACCGCAGCCAGGCCAGCCGCACACCACACACCGCGAGGCAGCGCCGGAGGAGGAGCCGGCCGGGGTCGGCGGCGAAGGCTTCGCGCGCGATCCGCAAGGCCTGCTGCGCGATCTCCTCGGCCTGGTCGACCGCGCCGGCCTCGCGGCGCACCCCCGCGAGCAGGCGCAGGCCGGAGGCGCGGTGCACGGCGAGCAGGGAGTGCTCCGGGTGCTGCGCGTGCAGCGCCTCGAGCAGGGTGACGCCTTCCTCGCACAGCGCCGCGTAGCGCTCGCTTCCACGCCAGGTGGCCATCTGCTCGGCGAGGGCGAGCAGGCTGTTCGCGAGGTCGAGCGCCTCCGGCACGCCGTCGGGACGCCGCGCGTGCTGCTCCCGGGCGAAGGCGAGCGCGCGCTCCCCCCAGCGCAGCGCCTCGTCGTCGCCCGGAAGCCGCTCGTGGGCCTGCGCCAGCAGCCGCAGGCTGAAGTTGTAGTCGTGGACGACCTCGCGGCCCTCGTCGAGGGATGCGGCCAGGAGCCGCTCCGCGCGGGCGGCTTCCGCCGCAGCCTGCGCGGCGTCGCCGCTGACCTCGAGGGAGAGCTGCGCGAGGTTGAGCGCGACCTGGCCGTCCCCGCGGCTCAGGGCGCCGGCCTCGAGCTCGGTGGCGCGCAGCTGCTGGAAGCCCTCGAGGGCGACGGTCAGCAGGTTCCGCGCGACGGTGTGGGCCCGCTCCCCGCCGAGCTCGTCGACCAGCTCGGTCGAGACGCTGCGGGTCAGCTCGGTGAGCGCCTCGACGGCGACTTCCCCGCGCCGCCGCGCGAAGTCGCGCTGGGTCTCGACCTCGGTCTTCTGCGCGCCGATCTCGTCGGCCTGGCTCTCGACCGTGCGCAGGGCGCGGTCGAGCGCGGTGTTCTTGACCTGCAGCACCGCCAGACCCGCGCTCAGGAGCACGAACAGCGCGATCAGCGAGGCCGTCAGGCCCCGCCGCAGGAGGCGCTTGCTCCGCAGCTCCCGGGCCGCCTGCGCGTGGGCGGCGCGTAGCCCTTCGCGCACGCTCGCGGCGCCGGGCTCCGCGGCGTCGAGCTGGGCGAGCTGGGCCGCGGCCAGCCCGAGGTCGCGGAAACGCACGGCCGCCTCGGCGTAGGCCAGGCGGGCGTCGCGCTTGCCGGCGCGGGCGCGGGGGTTCTCCCGCCACAGGCTCTGGGCCTGGGAGAAGCCGGCGACCGCCGCCGCGAAGTCCTCGTAGAGCTGGCTGCGGGCAGGGCCCGCCAGCTCCGGCGCCGCCGCGGCCTGGCGGCAGGCCCCGAGCAGCCGCGCGGCCTGGCCGGCGATCGCGTGGCTCTCGCGGTGGCGGAGGTACTGGCGCAGCTCTTCGCGGAAGGCGGCGACGCTCGGACGCGCTGCCGGCGCGGCGGCCATCGCGTCGCGGCAGATGCGGAGCAGCTCGGCGGGCGCTCCCTCCGGAAAGGCGGGCAGCTCCCCCGCGGCGACGCGCTCGAGCACCGCCAGCAGCGTGTCCCCGCGGTGGGGAGGGTGGCCGTACAGGATCTCGTAGAGGATCGCGCCGAGCAGGTAGACATCGGTCGCCAGGCCGATGGCGGCCGTCTCGCCGCGCGCCTGCTCCGGAGCGATGTAGCTCGGCGTGCCGCATGGCCCGGTCAGGCTCGACTTGTGCCGCACGCGGCTCGCCGGGTTCGAGCAGCGGCTGACGTCGACGGCCAGGCCCCAGTCGAGCACGAGGACCTCGCCGAAGTGGCCGATCATCACGTTCTCGGGCTTGAGATCGAGGTGGGCGATGCGCCGGCTGTGGGCGTAGGCGACGGCGTTGCAGACCTGGATCAGGGTCTCGAGCTGCGCGACGAGGTCGACCTCGGGCCCGGCCAGCACCTCGCGCCAGGTCCGTCCTTCGACCAGCTTCATCGCCAGCTGCAGCTCGCCCCCATCCTCACGGACCAGCGAGTAGACCGGGACGATGTTCGGGTGCTCGAGGCGGCCGGTGACGACCGCCTCGGCGAGGAAGCTCGCGCGCTCGGTAGCGTCGTTGCGGCGCAGCTGCTTCAGGGCGATCTCGCGCTCGAGGGCGGGCTGGCGGGCCCGGAACACCTCGCCGCAGCCGCCGCGACCGATCAGGCCGAGGGGCTCGAAGCGCTCGCTCGGCAGCTCCGCCTCCGGAGGCGGCGTGGCGGGGCTCTGGTAGCGGCGGTCGAGGGCGGCGGTGCTCAGGTCGGCGACATCGCGCACCGAACGGCGCCAGAGCTGCTCGACAGTCTGACTGTCCACGGGACCTCCTGATCGCGGGGGGACGTCCTCCATTGTAGCGCGCTCGCGCGGCTCGGCGGGACGAACGTTCCGGGGGAGTCCTGTGTGCGGGCGGTCGGAGGAGTGCCCTAGACGGGGCGTGCCTCCCGCCGCCCCGCCGCGAGGACGCCGAGCAGCTCCTCGAGCCGGTCGTAGCTCTCGCGCGCGCCGCCTTCCATGCCCGAAGACCGCGAGCAGGCGCCGCTCGCGGCGTGCTCGGCGACGATGGTCAGCACCGTGCGCTGGTCGACCTCGTGCAGGGTCAGGGTCTCGATGCTCGGTGGGCCGCTCGCGCCGGGCATGTCGAAGGAGAAGCTCTGGACGATGCGCTCGGGGGGCACGATCTCCCGGAACTCGCCCGAGAAGGGCAGCACGCGCCCGTCCGGCTCGCGCAGGATCGTGAGGATCACCGACGGCGAGCTGAGCGTGGTCGTCAAGCCGGCGCCCGGGTTCAAGATCAACGAGGAGTTCCCCTGGAAGCTCACCTTGACCGGCGACGACGTGGTCACCCCGAACGAGGCGGAGATGAAGAAGGACAAGTGGCAGCTCAGCAAGGCCACCGCGTCGCTCAAGGTCCCCGTCAAGGGAAAGGCCGCCGGCGACGGCACGGTCAAGGGCAAGATGACCTTCTCGGTCTGCGACGAGGCCACC
>JAUIEM010000541.1 GCA_030428695.1 bacterium | reverse complement strand
CCCCGAGGGTCCCGCGCGGGTGCTGCGCCGGCCCGGAGGCGGGGTCGTGCGGGTGTTCCACCGGCTCGAGGTCGACGGCGAGCGGGTGTCCGGCGAGATCCGCTACGAGCACGAGGTCGACGGCCGGATCAGCGAGGAGCGCTTTCCGTTCACCGGCAGCTGCTGCAGCCGGGCGCGCTTCGAGTCCCTGCTCGGCGACCTCGGCCTCGCGGTCGAGAGCGTGTACGGCGGCTACGACGACCGCCCCGCCGACGGCTCCTCTCCCCACCGGCTGTACGTCCTCGTCCGCGCCTGAGCCGCGGCGCCGCGGTTGCAACCCTCGACCTGCCTGCTCTACCCTGAAGGGACCTGGGTGACGGGGCATACTGCCCGAGGAGGATCGATGACACGGTGGATGGGGATGCTCTGCGTGCTGGCGCTGCTCGCGGTGCCGCTCGCGGCGCAGGACGGCTGCGAAGCCTGCAACACGCTGACCGAGCTCGATGACGCCTACTGGTGTGACGGCTGCCAGAGCGGGATCCTGTGGGACGGCACCCGCGAGAAGTGCCGCACCTGCTTCGACGCCCGCGCAGGCTGGGACGGCGCCTGGTGCGACGCCTGCAAGGTCGGCTACTACGGAGCCGAGAAGTTCAGCTGCCAGGGATGCTACGAGGCCTACATGGCCGACGGCTGGTGCGACACCTGCAAGTCGGGCTACTTCTGGTCCGAGAAGGTCGCCTGCCGCGGCTGCCACACCGCGAAGTGCGCCGATGAAGGCGGCTGGTGCGAGACCTGCGACACGGGCCACTACTACGACCTCGAGCTCAGCTGCAAGGCGTGCCTGACCGCGGTCCGCGAGGACGCCTGGTGCGAGGACAGCGGCCAGGGCTTCGTCTACGGCCAGGCGGTCGGCTGCCGCGACTGCCACGGCATGATGAAGAGCGACGAGGGCGGCTGGTGCGAAGGCTGCGGCGTCGGCCACACCGACGGCTACACGACCGAGTGCAAGAGCTGCTACGGGCTGATGCGCGCGGCGGAAGGCGGCTGGTGCGAGACCTGCGAGGTCGGCCACTACAAGGGCAACATGGCCTGGTGCCAGGGCTGCCTCGCGAACATGAAGAACCCCGACGGCGGCTGGTGCACCGACTGCGGCGTCGGCTGGTACGGCGAGCTCAGCGCGGCCTGCGCGAGCTGCTACAAGGCGATGAAGGCAGACGGCTGGTGCGAAGACTGCGACCTGGGCTACATGCGCGGCGAGTACGTGTTCTGCAAGGCCTGCCACGCCCTGCGCAAGCAGGACCCGGAGGCGACCTATTGCAGGAGCTGCGCGGGCGAGGACTGAGCCCGGCGCGGCTCGAAACGCCCGGCGAGAGCGCCGAGCAGCGGCATCGCGCCGCCCCAGACCAGCCCGAGCACGAGCAGTGTCAGGCCCTCCGAGCGAGGCAGGGTGACCGCTCCGAGCGCGGCCGCCCCCCGGTAGGCGAGGGGCCCGAAGATCGCCCCGAGCACCAACCCGAGCAGCCAGCGCCGGCGCAGCCAGCGCATGCTGTGGTGCAGGGTGGTCCCGAACAGCGCCCACAGCGCCCAGATCCACGGCGGCGCGAGCCAGAAACCGGGCGGATAGGCGACGAAGCCGCCGACCATCACCGCGCTGTCGAGCAGCCCCCCGAACAGGACACACACCGCGACCAGGCCGGCCTCGCGGCGGAGCCCGAAGAAGCGCAGGTGCAGGGGCAGCCACACGAGCGCGAAGACCGGGCCCAGCCAGGGCCCGCCCCGGGCCGCGCCGAGCACACAGCACCACCAGCCGAGCTGGAAGGCTACAATGTTGATCGCGGCCTTCATGGTCCCTGCCTCCCCGCACATCGTAGCGGAGAGAGCAGACAAAATCTAGACAAAACATAGGCAAGACACTAGAGTGCGAGTGGACGCGAGGAGGGAAGCGATGGCGGAAGAACCGGAAGCGCGCCTGCGGATCGGCATCAGCAGCTGCCTGCTCGGCAACGAGGTGCGCTACAACGGCGGGCACAAACGCGACCGCTACCTGACCGGGACGCTCGGCCAGTACTTCGAGTACGTGCCGGTCTGCCCGGAGGTCGAGGTCGGGCTCGGTGTGCCGCGGCCCACACTACGCCTCGTCGGCGACCCCGACGCGCCGCGCATGGTCGTGCCGAGCGACGGCCGCGACCTGACCGAGGACATGAGCGGCTTCTCCGCGACGCGGGTAGAAGAGCTGCGCGCCGAGGGCCTCGACGGCTTCATCCTCAAGAAGGGCTCGCCGAGCTGCGGGCTCTTCCGGGTCAAGGTCTACAACGACAAGGGCATGCCCGACCCGACCGGCTCCGGCCTGTTCGCCGCCGCCCTGCGCGCGGCTTTCCCGCTCCTGCCGCTCGAGGAGGAGGGCCGCCTGCACGATCCGCTCCTGCGCGAGGCCTTCATCGTCCGGGTCTACTGCCACGCCCGCTGGCGGAAGCTGCGGGAAGCCCCGAGCCGGCGGGCCCTGAGCGACTTCCACGGGCGGCACAAATTCCTCCTGATGGTCCGCGACGAGGTCGTGATGCGCGAGCTCGGGCGCCTGGTCGCCGACGCGAGCCAGCACGCGCTCGAGGACGTGCTCGACCGCTACGCCGTGCGCTTCTTCGAGGCCCTGTGCCGGGTCGGGACGCGCAAACGCCACACCAACGTGCTGCAGCACCTGGCGGGCTTCTTCAAGAAGTCCCTCGACGACTTCGACCGCGAGCAGCTGCACGCGAGCATCGAGTCCTACCGGACCGGCCTCGTGCCGCTGATCGTGCCGATCACGCTGATGCGCTACTTCCAGAAGAAGGTCGGCGGCAGCTACCTGTCCGAGCAGATCTACCTCGAGCCGCACCCGCGGGAGATGATGTTGCTGAACACGGTGTGAGAGGCGGGCGCTCGGCCGATGGGCCGACCCTGGCATCTCACCGCGATCCGCGTGGAAATCCTGCGGCTCGCCGCCCGCGGGACTTCCAGGAGACGCTGCGCCTTCTTCGTCCACGTCGGTGCTTCGCAGCGGCGCGGCCGAGGCAGCTCTCCGCGGACGCGACAAGTCGCGTCCCGCGCAGATCTGCGCCCCGCCTCAGGCCATGGACCGGAGGCTGGTGCTGCAACGGAAGCACATCGTCTCCCCGCGGCTGTCTTGTGGTCGCTTCCGACTCCGATCCCGATCCCGATCCCGATCCCGATGGAAACCAGACCGGGGGCGCCGACCCGCTAGGCCCCCACCCCCACGCTCGCCCCGTGCGCCTTCGTCAGCAGCTGCCGGATCAGCAGTCCGAGGGGATCCTTCGCTGGCAGCTCGTCCCCCTGCAACAGCGCGCTCCGCCGCGCCTCGAGGGCGGCGGCGGCCTCGGGCAGGGCGAACTGCTCGCCGCTGAAGCCGCGCACGAAGCGCCCGCCGCGCACCTGCCCGGAGGCCTCGAGCCGGCGCAGGGCGTAGCGCAGCTCGCGCCAGGGAGGCAGCCGCGTCTCGACGCCGAGCACGTCGCGGAAGACCACGCCGTAGCGGACGAGCAGCTGGCGGGCGCAGACGTCCGCCTCGGGGCGCGGGGCGAGCTCACGGCGCAAGAGCGACCAGCGCCCGCCGGCCGGCAGGCGGCCGCCGCGCAGGCCGGCCCGGCGCAGCCCCCGACGCGGGAGCCGGGTGGGCTTCTTGCGCGGGCCGCCGACCAGCCTGCGCAGGGCGGCGAAGCCGTCCGCGCTGACCAGGCCGGCCCAGGCGAGCTCGAACAGCGCGTCCTCGACCTCGCAGCTCAGCAGGCTGGCGCCGCGCTCGATCGCGCCCTGGAAGGAGGGCCCCGCGCCGTCGAGGAAGCGCAGCACGGTCCGCGCCTTGTCGGACAGCGCCGGGAGCTCGTCCGGGACCGGCTCGAGCCAGGCGCTGACCTCGTCGCGGAAGAACAGGCCGACCTTGAGCGGGCGGCGCTGGGCGATGCCGTCGCGCAGCCCACGCCGCGCCCAGACCACCTCGCCGGCGTAGCACAGGGCGTCGAGCCACTCGTTCCGGTAGCCGTCGCAGCGGGCGGCGAAGACCTCGCTCTCCCATTGGCGCACCTCGAGCTCGAGGCCCTGCAGCTGCTCGACGAGCTCGGCAAGGCCCTCGGCGCCGTACAGCCGCCGGCCCTCGGCGGCGTGTTGCCAGGAGCGCAGGAAGGCGCAGAAGCGCTCGGGGGTGACCGCCCGCACGCGGTTGCGCAGGCCGCGCAGGGTCAGCTTGTGGATGCGCTGGAGGTTCCTCTTCTCGATCCACTCTTCGCCGTAACCGCGGTAGTTCCCCCGCATCACGCTGCCCTTGGTCTCGAGCCCGAGCAGGGCCTGGCGCACCTGCCCCGCCGGCATGCCGAGCAGCGCTGCCGCCTCTTCGACCCGCAGGGGGCCGCGGGTCTCGCACAGCCCGAAGACGACGCGCTGCCGCGCCTCGTCCTCGTCATCCGCCGGGCCGAGCGTCGGCGGCGGCGTCAGCACCGCCCCGGCCAGGGCGGCGGCGACCAGCTCGGCGCGCTCGCGGGCCAGCCAGCCCTCGCGGGAGGCCCCCTCGCAGCTCCAGGTCGCGCGCAGGGCCCGCCCCTCTGCGACCAGGTCCGCGAACCAGCGCCGCGCGCTGTCGAGCCCGCCGGGCTCGACGGCCAGGCCGCGGGCGAGCTCGGGCAGCGGCAGCAGGCAGCGGTTGAGCAGCAGCAGGTGAAGCTCTTCGGCGTCGCGCGGATGGCGCTTGAGCTGCTCCTCGACCTGCCGGATCGCGTCGCCGTCGATCACCGACGCCGGGTGCAGGTCGAGCCCCGGCCGGGTCGCGACCATCCGCGAGCGGCGCTCTTCGAGCGGCGCCTCGTCGAGGTAGGCGTAGGGGTTCGCGTTGAGCAGCTCGTGGCTGAGCGGCGAGGGCTCGACGCTGTCGACCGCGATCAGCTCGAGCTCGTCCCCGGCCATCTGCCGCAGCAGCTCTTCGAGCGCGCCGATGTCCATGAAGTCCTCGAGGCAGTCGCGCATCGTCTCGCGCACGATCGGATGCTCGGGGATCTCGATGTCCCCGACGACGTTCTCGAGACAGGCCGCCG
>JAUIEM010000540.1 GCA_030428695.1 bacterium | reverse complement strand
CAGGCCCTGCTCCGCGAGGCCCTGCCCGACGCCCGGATCCAGGCGGCCAGCTGCCTGCCCCGCTGGTTGTTCAGCCAGGGCGGCGTCGACGAGCCGGCCCGCGGCCTGGGGGCCTCGCTGGTCCACGCAGCGCGCGCGGGCCTCGAGGGGCTCCTCCAGCGGCCGGAAGAGGCGCCCCGCTATCCGTACCTCGCCCACGCGGTCGACATGACCGAGGAGCTGGACTACGACCTGCTGGTCATCTACGGCATGGCCCTGTCCGCCAGCTACATCCGGACGCGCGGCCCCGCGGTGAAGCGCGCCGCGAAGCGGGGGGTGCGCATCCTGCTGATCGGCGTCGGGGGGAGGGACTACACGCCCGCCGAGCGCGCCGTGGTCGCGCGCTTCCTCGCGGACATCGAGCCGCTGTTGTTCATCGCCCGCGACCAGCCGACCATGGACGCCTACGGCGGCTGCGCCCGGCGCGCCCTGGCCGGCCTCGACAACGGCTTCTTCGTGCCGTCGGCCTTCGAGCCGCTGCGCTTCCGGCGCCGCTGCGTCGCCCGCACCTTCGACAGCATGCCCGACCCGGAGGAGAATCCCGGGCCGGAGGTGATCCACTGCCGGCACATCGTCCGCTGGCCCCTGCCGAAGGCGGTCGCCGCACGGCCCCGCACGCTGATCTCCGACCTGCCGCACGATTACCTCTCCGTCTACGCGAACGCGGCCGAGACCCACTCCGACCGGGTCCACGCCTGCGTCGCTGCGCTCGCCTACGGCAAGCCGGCGCGGTTCTACGGGCAGACGCCCCGCCGGCAGCTGTTCGCCCCTGCCGGAGTCGCGGGACTCGCGACCGAGCTCGCCTACGCCGATCCCCGCGCGATCGCGCGCCGACGGGCGGCGATGGCCGCAGCGTTGCAGGATGCGGTGCGCGCCGCGTAGGGCGCGCCAGAGGGAGGATGCGGTGGACCCCGAGACGATCCTGGCGCGTGTGCGGAGCAGGCTCGCCGAGGTCGATCCCCTGCTCGACACCGCCGACCCCCTGAAGACCCCACCCCCCGCACACACCGGGGCCACCGCGCAGGACGCCGCGCCCGCGGCCGCCGCGCCGCCGCCGAGCGCCGACTTCCGGCCGCTGGCCGAGATCGGACGGGCCTGGCGAAGATCCGATGGGATTGTCGCGTCCGAGGCAAGCACCGTGACGCACACCGGTCCCCGGCGAGCGAGGTGTTTGTTGGCTGTTGATGCCCCCCTGTGAGTCCCCCGGTGGGGGACCACCGTGTAGAACACAACTCTGTCGGAGGTTGGGCGACCATCGCCCTGATTGCGCCACCGTGCCCTCGTACCTCGGGCCCGATCGGCCGCTTCGCTGTGTTCCTCGGAGAAGAGACCTGCGGTGGTGTCGCAAACAGGGCTGCCACCCAACTCCTCTTGTGTAGCCTGCAGCCCTTGACCCTCGCTCCTCGTACCTCGGAGCGTGGGTCCACGGGAACGCGTGCCAACGGCCGTGCGAAAATCCCCTCGAGAAACCCAGGGCCCGCCCTCTCCCTCCGGCACAAGTTCCACGAACGAAGCCCGAGGAGACCCCCGATGCCCAAGCTCCCCCTGTTCCTCCTGCTCGCGCTGGGCCTGCCGCTCGGCGCCCAGGACCGCGCCCTCGACTCCCGCACCGCCTACAAGCTGCAGCAGGCGCTCGCCAGCCTCGATGCGGCGGAAACCTCCCAGGATGCGCGCCAGCGCACGATCACCCTCGAGCGCACCCGCGACAGCCTGCAGCGCATGATCGAGGCAGACCGCGCCGCCCACGGTGCGCTCCATCCTGAGCTCGCCGCAGCCTGGGAGCGGCTCGTCTCCCTCGAATCCGGTGCCGCCACAGACAACTCCGCGCGCGCTGCCCTCGAGGACGACGTGCTGCCCGCGGTCGAGACCAGCCTCGAGGAGGCCTTCGCCGCAATCCAGAGCACGACCGGCAGCGCCCGCAGCCAGATCGCCCTGCTGCGCCGCGGCCGCGGCGGCGACATCGACGCCCTGCGCGCCCTCGCCGACAAGCTGCGTCGGCTCGTCCCCGAGGTCGAGGCGGTCGCCGCGGGCATCCGCGGCGCGTACCCCGACCCCGCGGCGCTGCGCGCCACCGCGCAGGGCCCGGGGATCCTGCAGCTGCTCGGCTTCCTCGAGGACGCCGCGGGCGACTGGGCTCCGCTCGAAGAGGAAGCCGTCGCCGCCTTCCTCGGTCAGGCCACCGCCGCGATCGAGGAGGCCGAGGCCCGCCTCGCCGAGGCCCGGGAGCAGCCCGGCATGACCGTCCCGGCCGCGCAGTCCCTCGGCTTCGCCTGGGAAGCCTGCCGCGCGGTCTTCGCCCTGCGCCCCGAGGAGCAGGCCGACCCCGCCGCCGAGGCCGCCGCGGCCATCGTCGCGCGGATCGAGGAAGGCGAGCGGGAGATCGCGCGCATCGAGCAGAAGCGCGTCGACGACGCCCTGCTCGCCGTCCAGCGCGCGCGCTTCCCCGTGACCGACTACGCCGGCGCCGACCGGGCCGCCCTGGAGGAAGAGCTCCGCGCCGCCTACGCCGACTTCGCCCCGGACCGCGAGATCGTGCGGGTCGCCGTGAGCGAGCCCTGGTTCGAGCGCACGCTGGCGTACTGGGATGACGACGGCCAGTGGGTCGTCGCCCACGTGCGCTTCTGCAACGGCTACATCGGCGCCGTGCTGCCCTCCGGCAAGGCCTACGTGTACGCGATCAACTTCACCCAGGACCGCGCCGGCGACGGCTGGAGCCGCGGCCGGGTCAACGTCGTCAACCACGCCCGGCAGATCCTGCCCGAGCACCTCCAGCAGGAAGAGCAGGCCGGACCGCGCCACCCGCGCCGGCGCTGAGACGCCCTCCCCGGTCTGTGCAGCGCCGCAGCGAGCCGCCAGGCGGTCACCGGGTGTCGAGGAACGCGTTGCCGGAGAGCGAAGCGCGGCCGAAGGTCGCGCTCCTGCGCGGGACCTACTGCCCCGTGTAGCCGTCGAGGATCTTGCCGTTGACCATGACCTGGACCTTGTCGAACGGCATCGTGACGACCATGCTGCCGTCCCCGGCGCCCCCGGCCGCTTTGACCAGCACGTCGGAGTCCTTGAGCTGGGCGAGGTCGATGGCGGCGATGCCCTCGGGCGCGCTGCCCGGGCCTTCGATCATGCCCGCCGTCGAGAAGGTGACGGTCTTCCAGGTCTCCCCGGTCTTGAACAGGCACACGATGGTGCCCGTGGCGCTCGTGTCGACCTGACCCTGCTCGTCCATGCCGGAGATGGTCACCGAGTGCAGGAAGGCGTCGCCGCCGAAGTGCTCGACGCCCGCGAAGACCGCCTCGCGCATCGTCATCGTGCCGGAGCTGGAGTCTCCACAGCCGACCGCCAGCAGGCAACCGACAACGATCGATCCGAAGTTCCGCAAACCCATGTCGTCTCCCCGTGTGAGGTTTGCGCGCATTGTGCAGATCGGCAGCCCCCGTCGCCAGCGCGAGCCCGCTCAGCCGGCCAGCGCGCCGAGTCCCGACGGCCGGGCGAGCGCCTCGCGGAAGCGCGCGCAGGCCGCCGGGCTGAAGTCGGCGTCCGGGCCGGCCTCGAGGTCGAAGTGCCCGCAGCGGTCGACGCCGCGCACCAGCAGCGCGCTGTCCCGCGGCCCGCTCTGCCGCACATCCGGCCGCAGGTAGCGGATCACCAGGCCGATGCGCGGACGCCCCGAGCGGTTCGGCCCGGAGCCGTGGACCAGGCGCATGCCGTGCAGCGAGGCCTCCCCCGGGGCGAGCACGACCGGGACGGGCGCCGGGGCCGCCGCGGGCAGCGCCGCCCGCTGGCCGAAGAACAGCATGTTGTCCGGGGCGCGGGTGTTGTCGTGGGGGAGCTGGCCGAGCCGGTGGCTGCCGGGCACCACGCGCAGGCAGCCGCTCTCCTCGGTGCTCGGCGTGAGCGCCAGCCAGGCATTGACCACGCCGTCGGGAGGCTCCAGGCCGGCGTAGGTCGAGTCCTGGTGCAGGGAGACGAAGCCCGGGCTCGCCGCGGGCTTGCTGAAGAAGTCCGTCGACCAGCACAGGAGGTCCGGCCCGAGCACATCCTCGACGCAGTCGAGCAGCCGCGGCAGCCGCACGAGCTCTTCCAGCCAGGCGGCGAGCAGGTGCACCTTGAAGCGCTGCTCCGCCCCGAGCACCCGCCGGGCCGTCGCCTGGAAGTCCGCGTAGCGCCGCTGTAGACCGACGGTCTCCGCCTCCGGCAGGACGCGCAGGGGAAACAGCGCGCCGTCGCGGGCGTAGCGCTCGAGCGAAGCGGGGCTGAGGACTTTCGGCACGCGGCCCTCCGTCAGCTCCCGGCCGCGTCATCGACCGCGGAGACGAGGGCGGCGGCGAGGGTCACGGCGGCGTGGGGCGCGGCGCCGGTACGGTACGCGACGAGGGCGGCGCTGTCGACGGCGAGCACGGTGCCCTCGGCGACGCCTTCCCGGACGCCGCAGGTGATCACCAGCTCGGCGCCCTGGCCGCGCAGGAAGGTCAGCGTCTCCGGGTCGTCGGCGAAGAGCTGGCTGTCGCGCTCCTTGATCTCGGCGAGCTGCCCGGCGTCGAGCACGTCGTAGCCGGCGTCGAGGAAGGCCTCCTCGATCGCCGCGATCAGCGCGCCGTCACGCGGCAGATCCCGCGCGGGCAGCACGGTGATCCGCGGCAGCACGACCGGCCGCGTCGGCTGCTCGACGCGGCTCGGCGGCAGGTGCGGCGACGGCTCCCGGGGCGGGACGGTCTCCTCGGTCGGGCCGGACGCGCAGCCGAACAAGAAGAGCATGAGCCCCAGCGCGGCGGTTCCTCTGCTTCCCAATGAGCTTCCTCCAGGCAGGTAGTGGAGAGGACGGAAGCAAATCACGGGCCGGAGCGGCGCCTGCCGAGCTCCTGGGACATCAGCACCGCCCCGAGCAGGAAGGGGATGTAGCAGGTGAAGGTGCGCCAGACGATCACCAGGGCGGCCGCGTCGGCCTGCGGGAGGATGCTCTGGAACATCGCCAGGCCGGCGCCTTCGGCGATGCCCGCGCCCCCCGGCGTCGGGGAGAGGTAGAC
>JAUIEM010000539.1 GCA_030428695.1 bacterium | reverse complement strand
AGCTCAGCCTCAGCCTCGAGGACAAGGGCGCCGCCTTCGAGCTCGGCGCTCCCGCCGAGAAGGAGCTCGAGGTCAAGAAGGTCAATGTCCTCGTGCCGGTCTTCGAGCTCGAGTACAAGGTCGTCCCCCTCGACAAGAAGCTGACCCAGCACCAGACCGGCACCAAGACCCCGGTCCCGCCGGTGGTCTGCGAGGTCGGCTTGACGGTGACCCAGGGGGCTCCGGACTACACGAAGAAGGTCTTCCTCAAGCCGAGCGCGACGAAGCTGTCGATCTACACCGACGAGGGCTGCACCACCGAGCTCGGCGGGCAGCTCGAGCTGCCGCTGAACGAGGTGACCGGCGGCAAGAAGAAGAAGCTCTACCTGCGCGGCAAGACCGCGGGCAAGCTCGAGCTCGACCTCGAGCTCGAGGGCAGCGCTCCGGAGTTCCGCCTCGCCAAGAAGAAGGCGAAGGTCGAGGTCGGGGTCGTCGAGCTCGCGATGGAGCTCCACAGCTGGAGCGACGCCGAGCCTCCCGTGCTGACGGCCCTCAGCGACACCGACCAGGTCAAGAAGGGCCGGGTGCTGCACCTGCAGGACCAGAAGCACTTCGGACGCGCGAAGCTGGTGATCAAGAAGCTGAACGCCGCCCACTGGCCGGCGGGCTGCGACACCTACAAGATCGTGCTGCAGAAGACGCAGGCCAACGGCGACGTCGAGGTCTACGACGCCGAGACCGACGGCACCAAGCAGCCCGCCAAGCTCGAGCTCGCGCAGTCGGCGCTCGCCAGCGCCGAGAAGGTGCTGTGGGTGGAAGGCACGGGCGTCAGCAAGGCCAAGCTCGACGCGACCCTCGATCTCGGCCTCGACCGGGGCGCCGGCGGGCCGGCCAAGAAGGAGAAGCGCTACGCCGACCTCGCCTGCTTCACCGTGGTCAAGATCGCCAAGGTCGCGCCGAAGGACCAGTTCGACGCGCCGTCGAACGACTACAACCAGGACAAGCACCGGGTCTACATCAACCTGCCCCCGAACAAGCGGAAGCTGAAGATCAAGGCCGCCCTGAGCGAGCCGCTCGACGGGATCAAGCTGCACTTCATGCTCGCCCCGGACAAGGACAACGGCAAGGCGGCCAACCACGGCATCGACATCCCGAACACCTGGAACGCGATCGGCGCGGCCCTGAAGCACAAGGACAAGGCCGACGCGGCGCACGAGCTGCACTACGCCGTCGTGACCTCCGGCGGCGGCAAGGCCGAGAAGGAGCTCAAGCTGTCCCAGTTCGGCGGGGACATTTTCAAGGCCGGGGTGTACACGCACCAGGACCCCCATCTCGCGAAGTTCGTCGACGGGGATGCGACCCACGGCACCCGCAAGCCCGTGCTGTCCAAGAAGATCCACGTGTGGCGCAAGCTCTGGTACCAGCTGACCCACAAGCAGGGCTTCAACCCGCCGGACCCCGACGCGTCGCGCGACGCGTACGAGAAGGTCAAGGTCGAGTTCGTCGCCGCGCCGGCGGTACGGTTCCAGGAAGGGACGGCGCCGGCGGGGACCTTCTACGAGAAGTGGAAGGTGGTCAAGGGCAACAACTCGAACACCAAGGTCGCCGTGATCGGCGACCACAACTCCAATCATTACTACGGCTTGCGCCAGGACGATCCGTCTCGGCCGATGCTGAGCAACCTGGTGGTGACCGAGCTCCAGTTCGACTACCAGGACACGAGCTACAACGACGTCGTCACCAGCCTGAAGACCTTCACCGTCAAGAAGAGCCCCAGCCGGGAGCTCGAGATGGACGAGAAGGTGTTCATTCCGCCGTTGAAGAACGCGCTGAAGGTCCGTGGGCAGTACAAGTGGGGAGGCAGCTGGCATTCGATCCCGACCGCGAACATCAAGCTCAAGAAACCGCGGACCAGCTTGAAGAAGGTGACGGTGACCCTGCCCAACTCGGCCCCGAGCCTGACCCAGGCCGGGGCGAGCGTGGTCGGCACGGGGTGGGCCGACGGCGCCGGCCGGACCTTCAAGTGGAAGTTCAACAACAGCGCGACGCAAACCGTGACCGGGACGACCGGCCCGACCCTCGACGACTACGTGACCGATCTGAACAACGATGGGAGCTTCAGCGCGAACCTGACCGCCTCCAACGACGGCGGCAAGCTGCGGATCACGGCGACCGGAACGGGGACGTCCAAGGGCTTCGAGATCCGGTCCGGCACGATCAACGCACAGGCGGGCCTGGTCACCAACTCCAAGCACGCGAGCCGGATCAAGGTGCGCCTGAAGCTGCGCGGTTGCAGCGGACCGTTCTGTGGCGAGAACAACGGCCGCAACAACCTGATCGTGTACGAAGGGGATGACGCCGACTACAAGGACACGATCGTCCACGAGGTCGGCCACTCGATGAACCAGACGCCCAAGCCGGGGAACCAGCCGGCCACGATCCCCAACCACCCCAACCAGTTCACCAGCGCCGGCAGCCACTGCAACTTCGGCAACAAGAAGTGCGTGATGTACAAGTCGGGCCCGCAGGCCACGGCGATCCACGAGTACTGTGAGAAATGTCACCCCTATCTGATCGTCGAAGACATGACGACGTTCCGCGGATGAGCCACCCCAACCGGAAGGAATCCCGTGCCTGACCAGGAACAAGAAGCGCTCGCACTGATCACCCTGCCCGACGCGGAGTACTTCGCGTTCAGCCAGGACCGGCTCACGGCTCTCGAGGAGCAGCTCTCCGAGCTCGAGTTCGAGGGGATCAAGCTGGCGGGCCCGAAGACCGTCGACATCTCCCGCCAGGAGACCCTGCCCCTGCACTACTTGCGGCAGAGCACAGAGCTGCGCGGCTGGGAGGTCGAGTTCCGGCTGAACAGCCTGCTGCTCGCTCTCGACCGCGACACGGGCAGGCTGCGCTGGATCCACGCCTTCGCCCGCCCCAAGCAGCGCATCTCGACCAAGGTCGAGGGCTCCCGGGAGGGGCCGCGGCCGGAGGGCCTGGATGCCGAGTCGGTGTTCAGCGGGGTCTTCTGGCTCGATGCCCGCAAGTTGCTCGGGCTCGACTGGAAGCCGGGCCGTTATCTGTTCTGGGTGCTCAATCACGACTGGGCGACCAACCCGGTCGCGGTCGAGCTGGTCGACGGCGAGACCCGGGCGGAGGAACCCGGACCGGCTGCCCGCGCCCTGGCCCGGCCCTTCCGCGAAGCGTGGCGGGCGGCCCGGGAGGATCCCGAGCGGCTGCCGCGCTACGAGCCCGGGCCGGACACGCCCGTGTTCGATGGGGCGGGCTGCGCCTTGGCTCTGCCCGCGCAGGTCGCGCGCGACGCCGAGCAGCTGATCGCCCACGGGTCGGCGCGCCTGCCCCTGCCGGGCTGGGCGGCGTTGGCGGAGGAAGCGGAGCCGGCGGAGAGGGCGGAGGATGAGCCGCCGCGCGCCCGCGGCATCCTGCGCGGGACGCTCCTCTTCGGCGAGCTCGACAAGATCTCGGACGTCGCGGCCCGCTGCGCGTTCCCGGTCTACGGCGAGCCGCTCGAGGTCGGAGAGCTGGCCGAGGGATGCTTCTCCGTCGACCTCTGGACGCTGCTCGATGAGCGCCCGCTGCCGGGGCGCTTCGCGGTCTGGTTCGTCGTCCAGGACCAGCTCGGCGGGCCCTTCCCCCTCGAGATCACCGAGCCCGCGGGAGCCGAGGCCTGACGACGTGTGGCTGGGACGGACTCGGGCCACGACGCCGCCACGAGCGCCGACACGGCCACGCTCCCCGAGAGCTGGCCTACGGAGACCGGCCGAGCGGCCCGACCCACAGCCAGGTCGCTGAGCTTCGAGGCGCCGAGCGCGGCGCCTCGGCATCCACCCACCCGCGCGGCGCCTCGCCACGCGGCTTTCGGGCCAAGCTTCAGCCAGGCTAGCTGAAGATGATTGGCACCGGGAGCGGCGTGATCCGCACCAGACGCCGCGGCGGCCCGACGCTGAGACAATCCTTGCAGGGAGGTTCCCCCGGACCCGCCAACACCCTCGTCCTGATCCTCATCCTGGCCTCCTCGGTTGCGGGCGGAGGATTCCGCCAGCGGTTTTCCCCTGGACGTGCGCCGTTGGCGCAGAAATCCGAGAAAAACCTGAGCCCCCCACAACGTCAGACTCCTCGACCGCCTGCACGTGAGCGGTCAGCGGACACGCCCCTGTCGATGCGATCGCGGTCGGCATCGGAGGACGGAAAGCCCGCCACAACGAGCGCTCCAGGTCGCCAGCGGAGACGCACGACGGAGCTACCGCGAAGACGGTCCGGAGCGGGGCGCCTTACTTTCTGCGCACCTTCCCCGCGCCGCTGCGCGCCTGGTGATGGGCGAGCTTGGCCTTCGCCACGCGCTGCTGGGCCTGTTGGGCCTCGACGAACCGGATGAGGTCCTCCATGATCTGTTGCATCATGGCGTGCACGTCCTGGCCCGTCTGACGTGCTCGATAGAGGTCCTTCGAGCTCGAGTTTTTTTCACCAGCGCCGACAGCGCAGCGCCAGGGCAAAGCGCATGTCCGGGGGCTCGGTGCGACCAAAACAATGGACGCGCCCGAGGATCGGCCGCCCCGAGCTGCGCGCCGGCGCTCGCTGTCGCCGCCCCGCGGCTGTCGTCGGTGTCCGAAATCGGTAGCATGCCCGTAGACGCAACGGAAGGCATTCGATGAACAAACCCAGCGTATTATGGCTCATTCTGATCCCAGCGCTCGCCTGCGCTCAGGTCATCGACGTCGAGCAGCTCAGCGTCGAGCTCGAGCTGCCCGGCGACTGGATCACAACCATGGGCTCCGACGGCCGCAAGATCGCCCATCCCCGGCCCTGGAGCGCCAGCACTGGCACGGACGGCCGCAGGATCGCGTATCCCCAGGCCTGGAGCACGGGCATCGGGACGGATGGCCGCAAGGTCGCCTACCCTCAGGCCTGGAGCACACAGGTCGGGACGGATGGCCGCAGGATCGCGTATCCCCAGGCCTGGAGCACGAGCACCGGCACGGACGGACGTAGGATCGCCTATCCCCAGGCCTGGAGCACGGGCATGGGGTCGGACGGCCGGAAGATCGCCTATCCCCAGGACTGGAGCACG
>JAUIEM010000538.1 GCA_030428695.1 bacterium | reverse complement strand
TGTTCAGCGGCGGGCTGCTCGTCGCGCTGCTCAACGCCGGGGGCCTGCCCGACCTCGGGCGCATCCGCGAGGGTCTGTTCCAGTCGGCCAGCCTGATCTCCAGCGCGGGCTTCGCGAGCACCGACTACAACCTGTGGGCCGACCAGGCGCGCATCGTGCTGGTCTGGATCATGGTGGTCGGCGGCTGCGCGGGCTCGGCGGCGGGGGGTCCGAAGTCGGTGCGGCACCTGCTGGTGCTCAAGCACATCCTGCGGGAGCTGACGCGCATCCTGCATCCGCGGGCGGTGATGGCGATCAAGTACAAGGGGCAGCCGGTCAAGGACGGCATCATGAGCGCGGTGTTCATGATCGTCGCGCTGTACATCGGCAG
This sequence comes from bacterium, assembly GCA_030428695.1. The sequence goes on along the minus strand of JAUIEM010000538.1, from coordinate 4,701 downwards.
CTACTTCGTGATCGGCGTCGCGATGACCCTGCTCTGCGATGACATGGTGCTCGGCTTCAGCGCCTCGATCGCCTGCGTCGGCAACGTCGGCCCCGCCTTCGGAGCCGCCGGGCCGATGGGCAGCTTCGCCGGCTTCAGCGACATCGGCAAGCTGATCCTGACCTTCGGGATGTGGATGGGCCGCCTCGAGATCGTCACCGTGCTGACGCTCCTGCATCCCGACGTGATCCGCAACTTCCGCCTCGGCAGCTTCCGGGGCGAGAAGGCGCCCCTGGTGGTCGAGCCGGCGGAGCGGAAGTAGCGCTCAACCCCCCTCGAACAGCCCCGCCAGCGCGTCGGCGATGCGCCGGTGGTCGGCGGGGCTCGGGTGGTCGTCCGAGGGGAACCAGGCGAAGGGCAGGGCGCGCAGGTCGACCAGCTCCAGGTCGAGCGACGCCAGCTCCCCGACGAAGCCCGGCGGGTAGTCGTGGTCCGGCTGGGGCAGCAGCACGAGGCTGAAGCGCGCGCCGGCTTCCCGGCAGCGCCGGGCGATCGCGGCGAGCAGGGCGCGGGTCAGGGCGCGTTCGTGCGCCGTCAGGGCCGGGCTGTCCGCTTCCCCTTCGTGGACGACGCCCTTCCACACCGGCCGCCCGTCCTCGAGCTCGACGTGCGGATGGCCGCGGGCGAGGGTGGCGCGCCCGACGAAGTCCACCCAGCTCGCCCGCAGACCGTTGCGTTCGATGTGGTGGGGGATCATGCCGTACAGCACGTGGTCGGGGGGGGCTTCGGCGAAGGCGTCCTCGACCGCCAGCCAGGCGTGTACGGTGCCCCAGCCCATCACCGCGGCGTTGGTGAAGGCCAGGCGGGGGAAGCGCCGGGCGAGCAACGCGGGGAAGCAGGCGCTGTCGGCGACCCCATAGCCGAAGGTGAACGAGCCGCCGACGCACAGCACGGTGCCCTGTGGGTCCTCCGGAGCCGGTAGCGCGCGGTGTCCCCGGCCGTCGAGCCGGTAGCGCACCGCGAAGTCGCCCGCGGGATGGGTGTGCAGCCCGCTGGTGTCGGCCCGGTGCGCGTAGCCGAAGCGGGCGTCGTAGCGCCAGATCCCGATCTGCAGCGGCTCCCGCGCCGGACCGCGCAGCCACAGCAGCGTCGCCCCGATCCCCGGCAGGCCGAGGCCGAGCAGGCACAGCGAGAGCACCGGGCCGGGCGGGAGCCGCCGGGCGAGCAGGCCGGTCAGCGCGAGCAGGCCCGCGCCGCCGAGAAGCAGGCCGGCCATCGGCCGCTCGCGCACGAGCAGGGCGAGGCCGAGCAGCAACGCCGCGCCGGCCAGAGCGCAGCGGCCGAGCAGGCGGCGCAGGGCGGGGGAGGGGTGGATGGCGGGCCTCCGGCGCGGGACCCTCCAGCCTGACAGGGGCGGGGGAGGAGGTCAAGCGCTCAGGGCTCGGCGCGCCGGGAATCGCCGGGAGCTCCTACGGCACCGAGAAAGGCATGTCGACGTGGGCCGTGCGTTCGGTGCGCAAGTCCTCGAGCTCGAGGCGGAGCGTGTACAGCCCGGCAGGGAGCTTCGGCGGCAGGGCGAGCTGGAACTCGACGGCGGGGCGCTTGCCCGGCTGGGCGAAGGGCCGCTTGGCGGCGACCTCGGGGTCGGCGTAGAGCTCCGCGCCCTCCGGGTCGAACAGCCGCATGCCGAGGACGAAGGAGAGCTGGCCGTTCCGCACCTCGAGGTCGCCGAAGGAGGCGCGGACGGACAGCGATCCTTCCTGCAGCTCGACCTTGACGCTGTGGAAGCGCGGCGGAACCGGGCCGAGGGGGTCGGCCGGAGCCGGTGTCTCGACCGTCGTCTCCGCGGTCGAGTCGGCGGGCACCGGCTCGAGCGGCGCCGGGATGGGCTCGAGCGGCGCGGGTGGATCCCCGACCGCCTCGACGAAGTCCGCCGGCAGGCCGGTCGCGCCCGGGTCCGTCGCCTCCGGCGGGAGCTCGGGCTTCGGCTCGGTCAGCAGGATCTCCGGTCCGGCGATCGGCTCGAGGGGCGGCGGCGGAGCGGCCGGCGCGGCGCCTCCAGGGTCCTCCGGACCCGCCTCGGGCAGCGCGGCGATGCCGTGATCGGTGGGATCCTCCGGGGCGGGATCCTCCGGGGCGGGATCCTCCGGGGCGGGCGGCTCGTAGCGTCCGGCGAGCACGGTGTCATCCCCGCCCCCGCGGCGCATGTCCGGACCGAAGGAGCGCAGCTCCATCCGCGCGAAGCTGCCGTTCGGCAGCGGCTCCGCCGGCTCGTACACGATCGGCATGCCCCAGCCGTCGTAGTGGCGGCGCAGCTGGCCGCTGCTGTCGAAGCTGAGGTAGTCCGGGCCGGGGAAGCCCTGCAGCCAGCCGGCCTCGTACTCGACGGCCGTCTTCAGGCCGTCGAGCTTGCGGACCGAGAAGGCCTCGCAGTCGCTCGGGCTCAGGCCGACGAAGAAGGACACCTGCACGTCGCCGGGGCGGAATTCGAAGCGCACGCTGTCGACCAGCCGCGGCTCGACCTGCCAGGTGCGCTCGTGGGCGCCGTCGAGCGGCCCGTCGAAGAGCAGGTTCTCGGCCCCCCCGGTCTCGGTCGCGACCACCCGCAGCTGGCCGGGCAGGCCGCCGGCGGGAGGAGCGATGCGGAACTGGCGGAGCAGGTAGGGCACCGGCGCGGAGAAGCTCCCGCCGGTCGCGACGCTGAACACCAGGTCGTCCTCGAGGCGGGGGCTCAGGGCCTCGCTCGCGGCGTCGCAGCGCAGGCTGGCGAGCAGGTCGTGCAGATCCTGGAGCTGGTCGACGTGCAGGGTGCGCGGGGCGAGCACGACGAAGGTCAGCATCTTCTCCCCGCTCAAGAGCCCGTACTGGCGCAGGCTCCAGGTGCGGCCCTCGCGGTCGATGTCCGGCAGCCGCCAGCACAGGAAGACGTGCTCCCCGAAGCGGCTCCAGCTGTCGCCCCGCGGCCGCAGCTGCGGGCGCTGCTCGGCGAGCCAGGCGGCGGGATCGGCGGGGCGGGGCCCGACCTTGACGTAGACCCCCATCGGCCCGTCGCCCTGGAGCGGGCCGCGCAGGCGCGCGGCGTAGGGGTCACCCTGCGGGCTGGGCAGGGTCTTCCATTCCGCGGGGAGGACGAGGCTGAAGCCGTCCCCGTCGAGGGCTTGTTGGGCGCACAGGCTGCCTGCCAGCAACGCCAGGCACGTCAGAACGGTAGACCGCCGCACTCTTCCTTCCTCCGCTCACGTCGCGTCGCGCGGCCGTTGGAGGAGCAGCGCGACGCCGGTAGGGGAGACTGTATCAAATACGGTGCCGGTCTCCGGAGCTTCCTCTGCACACTTCCTGGGCAGCTGCCAGGGATCTGGTCGCCCTGTCGGCTGTGCGCGGCGGTGGAATCGGGGATCGCGGTCCGGCACACCGTTTGTTCCATCCCTCCCGAAGGCTCTGCATGTCCCCGCCGAGAGAGCGCATCGAGCACCGCACAGCGGGGTCGCGAGCGCCGGCAGCCGGCTTCCGCGGGGAGGGCCTCTCCCCGGTCGCTGCTCGCCGGGCGTCCGCCGGCAAACCCAGGAGGTGTACCGCATGCCCCGGATCCGTTACGCGTCCCTGCCCTGGCTGGGCAGCGCCCTGCTCCTGATCGTCACCGCGAGCCTGCAGCCGGCGCTGGTCGTCGCGACCAGCCTGTGCGCGCTCGGTGTGGTCTGCGCCGGCGTCGGCCTGCGCGACTGGTCCGCCACCGAGCCGGACGCGGGGCCCGCGCTCGACCCCGGTCTGCAGCGCGCCCTCGAAGGGATGAGCGGGCGCGGCGCGCCGGACTCCTGGGTGCGCCGGGCGTGGGCCCGCCGCCGCGCCCGCGAGCGCTCGATCAGCGGCCGCTCCCCTTGCCTGCGCCTGCGCTCGGACCGCCTGCACGCGAGCACCGCGCGGCCCGCGCGGCGGATCGCCGCCCCGCGGGAGGGGTCCGCCTGACCGTGCCGCGACCGTCATGCCGGATGTGACGCGCTCCGCGCGCCGATCGCGCAGCCAGGCCCGCCGCCGGACTGGCACGCGATCTGCGACGCGAGCGGACCGTCACCCGCGCCGAGCGTCGGCGCGGCTCCGCGTTTCCCACCAGTTCAGAGGGGTGCGAGATGAGGAGCGATCATGTCCAGGAGCACCATCCGCCGTTTCGTCCTGTGCCTTTGTCTGTGCCTCCTGCCCCTGAGCGGGGGCTGCAGCGCCCTGATCGGCGCCGGCATCCGCGAGGCCTTCGACCACGGCTCGAAGCCGCGCTACCAGAAGCGCAGCTACTGGGGGCACGTCCGCGACATCCAGCGCGAGCAGCGGGAGCGCTGCTGCTGCCGGCGCCGCTCCTGCCGGCGCTGCCACTGAGCTGAGCCGCCTCTGGGGACGCGCGCCGACGCGCGGTAGAATCGGGGCATCGGGAACCACGCCTTCGGAGCTTCGATGCACTTCCTGCCCGCGCCGCGCCGCGACAACTGGGCCCGCTTCTGCTGGCACGAAGGGGCCCTGAGCGGCGTCGAGTGCGACACGATCATAGCCCTCGGGCAGAGCCGGCAGAAAGAGCGGGCCACCGTCGACATCGGCGTAGGGCTGACTTCGCCACAACCGGAGGGCTGAGTTCACCAGCCGGGATGCCGCATACGGATGATCGGCGGAGAGATCGACAGCGCCGAAGATCAGGTCCTCGAACTTGCGGCGGATGAGCGGCCGGTTGGTCGGGATCTC
>JAUIEM010000537.1 GCA_030428695.1 bacterium | reverse complement strand
CGTCTCGACGAAGCCGCGGACCTCGACGTCGAGAGAGTGGTCGCCGAGCCCGGTCAGGCGGACGCGCGTGCCCGTCTCGGCGATGCGCGGGTGCGCGCTGTCCCCGCCTGGGCCGGGCACCATCGCAAGACACCGCTGTTCGGCGCCATCGAGTACGTCGGCCGGCTCGATCCCGGCCTGGTGACGCAGCTGGCGGTCGAGCACGCGGCCCGCGTCCTGCCGCGCTTCGAGCGCTGGTCTCCCGGCGACCTCCGGCCGCGCCGTGCGCTGCGCCTGGCGCGGGCGTGCCTGCGCCGGCACACCGCGGTCGCGGCCTGCACCCTCGCGGCGGCGGAGGTCGTCGAGGCGCTTTGCGACAGCCTCGGACGCGTGCCCGCCGCGCACCGTGCCCGCGTCAAATCCGCGCTCGCCGCCTGCCGCTACGCCCTGAACGCGGCGCTGGGCCTCGCCTGTGGCGACGGCTTCCAGGCTCCGCGGGACGCCGAGACCGCGCTCGCGAGCGCGTGTCGGGCGGAGGCGTCCCCGGCCTGGCTGCGCGCGCGACTGTGCGAGCTGCTCCTGTCGAGGCATCCCCGCCTGGCATCCAGCGGCCCCGACGGCGGCCCGCGCGACGGTTGACGCCCGCCGGGCCCCCGTCCGGGCCGACGGATTGCCGTCGGCGGGCGCATCCCCTATCCTCTGGGTTGCCCCTGACTTCGGTGCGAGGACGGACAGCCCATGGCCAGCGACGAGGCGTCGACCGACGAGGCGAGCAGCGAGACCCACGCGCCGGAGGAGGATTCCCCCGCCGACGAGCGCGCCGAGGAGGCGGAGCTCGCCGAGGAAGCGGAGGACGCGGAGGAATCCGCCGTCGCCCGCGCCCACGCCGCCCTCGCGGTCGCGATCGCCGAGGCCCGCGCCGCCCAGGAGGCGCGCAAGATCAGCGAGCAGCGCGCCCGCGACGCCCTCGAGCGGGTGCGCGACCTGCGCGCGGGGCAGGAAGCGCTGCGCGCCGCGCGGGAAGAGGCGGTCGCCGCCGTGCGCGGAGAGAAGGAGGCGCTCGCCGCCACCCTCGCCGAGCAGAGCGACGAGCTCGCCGCCCTGCGCGCCGCCCAGGAGGCCCAGGAGGCCCGCGACGCCGAGCGCGAGGCCCGCCACACGGCAGCGCTGGACGAGCTGCGCGCCACGCTCGAGGCCCGCGACGCCGCCCTCGAGACCGCCCGCGCCGAGACCGCCAGCGCCCGCGAGGAAGGCGCCCGCGTCGAGCAGGCGCGGGCCGAGACCGCCAGCGCCCTGGCCGAGGCCCAGGCGGCCCTCGAAGCGGCCCGCGCCGAGGCCGAGGAGCAGCTCGCCGCCGCCCGCGCCGAAGCCGAAGAGACGAGGAAGACCGAGCGCGAGACCCTCGAAGCGGCCCGCGACGAGGCGCTGAAGAGCGCCGCCGAGGCGACGGAACGGGCCGAGGCCGAGGCGCGCGCCGCGAGCGCCCGCGAGGCCGAGCTCGACGCTCTCAGCGCGCGGGTCGAGGCGGCCGAGAAGGAGCGGGACAGCCTGCAGACCGCGCTCGAGGCCGCCGCCGGCCGGGCGACGGAGGCCGAGGAGCGCAACGCCGCGCTCGCCGCCGAGGTCGACGAGCTGAAGGCCATCGTCGAGCCCCTGCGCCAGCAGTCCGCCTCCGGCCAGCTGATCCACTGCCCGAAGTGCAACGGGCTGATGACCGAGAAGATCGACCGCGGCGTCGCCGTCGATGTGTGCGACGACTGCGGCGGCATCTACTTCGACGACGGCGAGGTCGAGAAGATGGTCAGCGCGATGCAGATGACCCGCCAGGCCAGCGAACAGCACACCTGGCTGAAGCGGCTCTTCAGCCGTTGAGGGAAGCGGTGTGGGCGAGATTCCCGAAGCCGACCCCGAGGCGACGACCGTCCCCGCCGACGACGCGCCGACCGAGCTCTCCCCGTCGCAGGGCCAGCCCCTCGACACCGGCCTCGCGCCGGGCGGCCGGGTCGGCTCCTACCGGCTGCTCGAGGTCGCCGGGGTCGGCGGCATGGGGCAGGTGTGGAAGGCCCGCGACACCGCCCTGCAGAGGACGGTCGCCCTCAAGCTGCTGACCCTGACGAGCGCCGACGCGCTCGCCCGCTTCCGCCGCGAGGCGCTGCTCGCCGCCGACCTGCAGCATCCCCACATCGCGCAGGTGTACGCCTTCGTCGAGAGCCGCCCGCCGGCGATCGCGATGCAGTACATCGACGGCGTGCCCCTGTCGCGCTACGGCGGAGATTCCGTCGCCCGCCTCGCCGACGCCGCCGAGGCGGTGCACTGCGCCCACGAGCGCGGGGTGCTGCACCGCGACCTCAAGCCGAGCAACCTGCTGGTCGACATCGGCGGCCGGGTGTTCGTCGTCGACTTCGGGCTCGGGCGGAGGATCAGCGCCGACGAGGACCTGACCCGCAGCGGCACGCTGCTCGGCACCCCGGGCTATATGGCCCCCGAGCAGGTCAACGGCAGCGGCGCCGATGCCCGCACCGACGTGTACGGCCTCGGCGCGACGCTCTACGCCCTGCTCGCCGGGCGCCCGCCCCACACCGGGCCGAATCCCTACGCGACGGCGCGGGCGGTGCTCGAGGACGAGCCGACGCCGCCGCCGGGCCCGCCGGACCTCGCCGCGATCGCCCTGCAGGCCCTGGCGAAGGATCCCGCCCGGCGCTACCCGAGCGCCCGCGCCTTCGCCGAGGATGTGCGCCGCGCCCTCGCGCACGAGCCGGTGCGTGCCCGCCGGGCGACCTGGCTCGACCGGCTCGCCAAGCGGGTGCGGCGGCGGCCGCTGGTGTACGGGCTGGCCGCCCTGCTCGCGCTGGTGCTGCTCGCCTCCGCTGGACTGCTCGTCGCGCAGTGGCTCGAGCAGCGGGCGCTGATCGCCGAGCTCGCCGTGCGCGGCGACTCCCTGCGCGCCCTCGCCGCCGACCTCGAGGAGCAGAACCGCCAGCTCACGCTGTCCGCCACCTACGAGCGCAGGCGGCGCGACCTCACCGCGCTCGCGGAGCGCCTGGCCCTGCGCCACGACTCCGCAGGGCTCGCCGCCCAGCGTTCCTCGATGCGCGCCCTCGGGGACAGCCTCGACGCGCGGCTGGAGGAGTTCCCCGAAGAGCCCGCCCTGTACCTCCTGCGCGCCGAGCTGCGCACCCTCGCCCACGACCGCGCCGGGGCGCTCGAAGACCACACCCGCGCCCTCGAGCTTCCGCCGAGCCCGCTGTCCGCGGCCCTGGAGATCGCTCCGCGGGCACTCTACGGCCGCTTCCGCCTGCTCGCCCGCCGGCTCTGCCTCAGCTTCCTGAATCAGCGCACGGCCAGCGTCGAGGAACGCTTCGCCGAGGCCCGCGTCGCCTTCGCCGCCGAGCTCGCGGTCGAGCTCGAGCGCGACTTCGGGGGCCTGCCCCCGGCCCTCGACGAGGAGCTCTCCCTGTGGCGGGCGCTGATCCTGGCCGAGACCGGCGTCGAGGCCCGCGGCGCCGAGCTGCTCGGGCGGGGCGGCGGGCGCCCCGAGCTGCTGTTCGTGCTCGGCCTGCACCACCAGCTCAGCGGGCGGCACGACGCCGCGATCGACGCCTACGACGCGAGCCTGGCGCTCGACTGGAACCAGCCCGAGGTGCATCACGCGCGGAGCCTGTGCTTCTTCGGGAACAGCGGGGCAGGGCCGGTCCGCGACCTCACGGCGGTGCGGCGGGGGAACCGCGAAGCCCTGCGCCTCGACCCGCGCATGAGCGTCGCCCACGCGTTGCTCGCGGTCGCGATCGGCGAGCTCGAAGGAATGGCTGCCGCGGAGGAGGCCCTCGACGGCTCCCTCGCGCTGCTGCCCGAGGCGCCCGAGCTGCTCCGCCTGCGCGCCCTCGCCCGTCGCTTCCAGGGCGATCTCGACGGCGGCCTCGCCGACCTCGAGCGCGGCATCGCGGTCGCCCCGGAGCTCGACGAGCTGCACGCCCTGCGCGGCGACTTCCTGCGCGACCTCGCCCGCTTCGACGAGGCGGTCCTCGCCTACGACACCCTGCTCGGCCTCGAGCCGGAGCACTGGGACGGGCGCTACAACCGGGCGCTGTGCCACCTGCTCGCGGGCGCGCCGGCGCGGGCTCTCGGCGACGTCGCCTGGATGTGCGCCGCGCGTCCGGACGATCCGAACGGCCTCAACCTCGCCGGCGCCGTGCGCGCTGAGGCGGGCGATCTCGAGGGCGCGGTCGAGGCCTTCGAGGCGCTGCTCGTCCAGTTCCCCCGCGACCCGATGGTGCTCGGCAACGCGGCGCGCGCCCTCGAAGGCCTCGGCCGCACGGCCGCGGCCGCCGCCCACCTGCGCACCCTGCTCGAGGTCGTCGACCCTGACAGCGAGGAGGCGGAGCAGGCGCGGGAAGCGCTCGCGCGCCTCGGCGAGTAGCCGCTCAGACCATCTCCGAGACCACCCACAGCCCCTCGACCGGCGGCGCCTGGCCTGCGTGGACGGCGAGCCGCAGCTGCAGGGTCGCGACCAGCTTGGCGTAGGCGGTCTCGGGGTGGAAGGCGAAGGCGACCACCGTCGGCTGCCCGGGGATGACCAGCAGCGGCGTCGGCAGCCCGGCCGGGGCCGGCGTCTGCTCGATGTGCAGCGCCTCCCCGAAGTCGCGCTCGAGGCCGGGGCGGATGACCGCCTTGTAGAACACGCAGGCCGGACAGCGCTCGCGCACGAAGGCGAGCACCGGCAGCGGCTGGTCGGACGGGGCCGCGCGCTGTTCCCCGAGCCGGCGGGCGAAGCCGCAGACCCTGGCGAGCATCCGGCCCGGCGCGGCCCGGCGCGCGAGCGCCAGCGCCAGCCAGGTGCCGACCGCGCTGGCGACCGCGACGAGCGGCTGCCAGACGACGAAGCCGAGGGCGACCGCGCCGCCCGCCGCGGCCAGCGCGCTGGCCGCGGTGCCCAGGCAGGGCAGGCAGCGGATGCGCTCGCGCAGCAACAGCGCAACCAGGACCCCGTGGGCGCCGAGCGCCGCGGCGGCGACCATGCCCCGCCAGGGGCCCGGCGGGATCAGCAGCAGCGCCGCCCCCATGCCGGTGTAGAAGCCCACCCCGCCCCAGGCGACCG
>JAUIEM010000536.1 GCA_030428695.1 bacterium | reverse complement strand
CCGGCAGCGGTCCGGGCTCCGGCGTCGGCTGGGGCTCGGGAGCGGACTCCGGCTCGGTCTCGGGCGTCGGGTCCGGCTCGGGTTCCGGCTCCGCGGCAGGCTCTGGCTCGTCGGGGGTCGGCTCGGGTTCCTGCAACCGATCCGCTCCGGGTGCATCCCCCTGCGCTGGCTCGGTCTCCGCCGAGTCATCCAGCCACGAGTCGAGGCCCTCCTCGGTCGAGTCGGAGTCCAGCCACGCCTTCTCTCCGCCGGGCGCAACCTCCGCCGGCTGCGCGACCTCTGCCGCGCCCGCCGCATCCGGCACGTCCGCCGCCTCCGCCGCATCCGACACATCCGTCGCATCCGCGACATCCGCCGCCTCCGCCGCGAACAAGCCGAGCAGCTCCGGCGCGCCCTCCGCGCGGGTGCGGCGCGGACAGTAGCAGCGGGCGAAGAGCTCCTGCAGGGGCGCGGGAGCGCTCTCGGGCAGGGCCTTGTCGAAGGCGAGGGGCACGCGCCCGGCGAGCAGCTCGAAGAGGAGCACGCCGAAGGCGTACAGGTCGGTCTGCCTGTCGGCCGGGCGGCCGATGCGCTGCTCGGGAGAGAAGTAGCGCAGCGTCCGCCGCGCCTTCGGCGGGGCGCTGGCGGGAGGCTCGTCGATGTACAGGGAGGCCTGCTGCGAGCGCAGCCAGCCGAGCAGGATGTCGCCGAGCACCAGCTGCTCGCCCTTGATGTCCCAGAACACGTTCTCGGGCTTGAGGTTGCCGTGGCACTGCCCGGCCTCGTGCAGGGCCGCCAACGCCTCCAGCAGCGGCCGCGCGATCGCGAGCACCCGCTCGGGAGGCTGCGCGCCGGACTCCGCGAGCAGGTCGTACAGGCTCGCGCCGGGGGCGTAGGAGGTCAGGAAGTAGGGGGGGTCGCCCTCGAGGTCGATGCCGACCGCCCGCTGCAGGCACGGATGCTCGATCTCCGCCAGCCGCTCGGTCTCCCCGGTCAGGTAGGCGATCTCCTCGAGGCTGGACACGATCCGCGCCACGCAGCGCCGCCCGGTCCAGTGGTGGTGGGCCGCCAGCCAGACGCTGACGTCGTCGGGGCTCTCCGCCAGCGAGCGCTCGAGCTCGTACTCCCCGACCCGGATCCCCGGCTGGCCGTCGTCCATCGCGTTCACTCCTCCGCTGCCGCGGCTAGTCCATACCCAGCCGCGAGAGCCGCTCGCGCAGCCGCGCGAGCTCGGCGGCGAGCGCCTCGCTGCGGGCCCGCGCCGCCCGTCGCGCCGCCTCGGCGGCCTCGCGCTCGGCCTCGAGCTGTGCCCGGCGGGCGCGCAGCTCGTCCTGCAGGCTGCGCGCCGGCAGCGGGGCGGTGCCCGCCTCGAGCAGGCGCTTGCGCAGGCCGGTGATCGCGCCTTCCATCGCGCCCTTGTTGATGTCCGCCGGCTCGCTCTCCCAGACCGCGATCAGGCGCGGCAGGTCGCTGGCGTCGCCGACCCGGGAGAGGGTGCGCGCCGCGTGGCTGCGCCAGCGGATGTAGGGCGAGCCCAGCTGGCTGCGCAGGGCCTCGAGCCCCGGCTCCCAGCCCGGGAACTCGCCGAGCTTGCCGAGGGCGCTGCGGCGCAGGTCCTCGTCGTGCTCCGGCGCCGTGAAGTGCAGCACGAGGCTCTTCGCCCGCTCGCGGTCCTTGTCGAAGAGCAGGTCGAAGGCCGCCTGCGAGAGCTCCCGCTCGGGACGCTCCAGCCAGGCTTCGAGCTCCTCGTAGGAGAGCCGCCCGGAGATGCCCCGCAGGGCCGCCGCGGCGAGCACCGGATCGTCACCCTCCGCGACCGCCCGCAGCCGCACATAGGCGCTGTCGTGCTCGCCGGCGTAGCCGCCCAGGGCCTCGACCGCGCGGCGCACCACGCGCTTGTCCGGATCGTCGAGCGCCGCCTCGAACACCGCCAGCACCTCGTCCGCCGGGCGCGCCCGCAGGGCCTGCAGACACTCCTGCCGCACGCGCTCCTGGCCGTCTTCCCGGGCCGCCTGGCGCAGCACCTCGACCACCCGCGCCCGCGCTGTCGCGTCGAGGGGAGCGAGGTCGGGCGGCCCCTCGTGGGTCTCGCCCAGGTCCGGCTTCTTGTCCTTGCGCCGCAGCCAGGCGCCGAGCACCTCCGCGGCGGCGAGGCGGCCGGCGGCGTCGCTGTCGTGGCGGAGCTGGAACAGCCACTCGTCGACCGACTTCGTGAAGTCGAGGTCCTTGGTCAGCCAGTGCCCCTTGTCGAACAGCACCATCTTCGGCTTGCTCGGCACCGGCAGGTAGAGCGTCTGCTTCCGCTCCTCGAGCGGCCAGCGCAGGGTCTGGACGCCCTCGTCGCAGGTCACCTCGACCGCGACGGGCATCGCGAACACCTCCGGGCGCCCGCCCTCGCCGCTCTGGGTCTGCTCGGCTGTCAGCGCGATCATCCCCGCCTCGGGCAGGTACTTCCAGGATACCCGGAAGTCCGGGAAGCCCGGCCGGTAGAACCACTGCTCGAAGAAGCGCTCGAGGTCGCGTCCGCTCGATTCCTCCAACGCCGCGCGCAGGTCGTCGGTCGTCACGTTCGCCTCGCGGAAGCGCACGGTGTAGTGGTGCACCGCCTTCCAGAAGGCCTCGTCGCCGAGCAGGTAGCGCAGCATGTGCAGGCGGCTCGCCCCGCCGGGATAGACCGTGCCGTCGAAGAACACCTCGATCGGCCGCACGTACTCCCCGAACACGACCGGCCGCCGGTTCGGCGAGCGGCCGGCGCGCTTGTAGCTGTTCTGGGTGTTCCACATGCCGAGCTGGAAGGCCTCGCGCCCCTTCTCGTGCTCGAACCAGAGCTGGGTGAAGTAGGTCGCGAAGCCCTCGTTGAGCCAGATGTGCGACCAGTCCGTGCAGGTCAGCAGGTCGCCGAACCACTGGTGGGCGAGCTCGTGGGCGACCAGCCCGTCCGAGCTGCGGTACGGCTCCTCATGGGCGTCGTGCAGGGTGCGCCGGGTCTGGGTGGTCGCGGAGATGTTCTCCATGCCGCCGAAGGCGAAGTGGCGCACGCAGGTCTGCGCGTACTTCGTGTAGGGGTACTCGACCCCGATGCGGTCGCTGAACCAGTCGAGCATCGCCGGGGTCTTGCCGAAGGAGCGCTGCGCCCGCTCGGCGTCGACCGGCTCGACGAAGTACTGCACCTTGCGCCCGCGCCACTCCTCCTCGATGCAGGTGTACTCGCCCGCGATCAGGGTGGTCAGGTAGACCGGATGCGGGGTCGCCATGAAGTACGAGAACTTCCGCCGCCCCTCGTCGACCAGCTCGACGTTGCGCAGCTCGCCGGCGGCGATCACGGTGTAGGGCTCGTCGACGGTCACGTCCAGGCTGTGGCTCGCGCGGTCGTTCGGGAAGTCGTAGCAGGGGAACCAGAACGCGCTGTCCTCGCACTCGCCCTGGGTGTGGACCTGGTACGGCAGGTGGGGATGCTCCGGCGAGGGCCGGATGAAGTGCATGCCGGTGCGCGGGGCCCCGGCGTAGGTGATGCGCACCTGGCTGGCCTGGCCGTTGGCGAGGGGCTGGCGCAGGCTGATGCGCAGCGCGTCGCCGTCCTGCTCGAAGGCGAGCGGCGCCCCGTTCTGCTCGACCGCCGTGACCGTCAGCTCGCGGGCGTCGAGGACGAGCACGCGCAGGCCGGGGACCCGGGCGTGGAAGTCGACCGCGACCGCGCCGGCGATCGTCGCCTGCTCGAGGTCGAGGTCGAGCTCGATCGCGTAGTGCTGGATGTCGACGTTCGACACCCTCTCGGTGTGCTCGTGCGCGGCCTCGGGCTCGAACACGGCCTGGGCGCAGGCGACCGCACACAGGAGGAGGATGGAGAAGCGCGCACGCATGGGAAGCTCCGCTGGCAGGGGATGGCGCGCCCATTCTACAGATGCCACGGCGGCGCGCAAAGGTCGACCGTCCGCCTCGGGAGCGGTACAATGGCCGCGATCCGCCGATCGCAACCGCAGGAGGCCCCATGCGACTTCTCCGACTGACGCTCCCCGCGCTGCTCGCCCTCTGCCTGGGCTGTGGCGACAGCTCCCCGTCCTCGAACCGGCCCCGGCCCGCGCCCGGCACCCCACCGGGGACGAACACCGGCTCCGAGCAACCCGCGCCGACGCCGACGCCGACGCCCACGCCGAACCCGACGCCGACGCCGTCGGGCCCGAGCGAGGTCTACACCGTGCTCGAAGAGGTGAACGGCTTCACCCTGAGCGGCCGCGTGACCTGGTCGGGCGCCGCGCCGGCGCCGCTGATGCTCGAGTGTGAGAAGAACCGCGAGACCTGCTGCGCGACCGACCCGCAGATCCCCGCGGGCCGGTTGGTCGTCGGGTCGGACGGCGGCGTCGCGAACACCGTCGTCTACCTCCAGGAGATCGCCGAGGGCAAGGACTTCCCGCGCGGCATCCCGGTGATGGACCAGGTCAACTGCGTGTACACCCCGCACATCCTGATCGTGCGGCGGGACAAGAGCTTCAAGTTCAAGAGCAGCGACACCATCCTGCACACGGTCCAGGTCTTCGGACCGGCGGGCACCATCGGCAACATCTCGATGCCGAACCCGAGCGAGGAGCGGTTCCAGGCCGACCCCGGCATCGGCAAGACGCCGGTCTTCTACAGCCTGCGCTGCAACGCCGGCCACGCCTGGATGACCGGCTGGGTGGTGTCGACCGAGCACCCCTACTACACCGTGACCGACGAGAACGGCCGCTTCGAGCTCGAGGACGTCCCGCCCGGGGTCTACACCGTCAAGGTCTGGCACGAGGGCTGGGAGCTCGTCGCGACCAACCGCGCCGAGACCGGCGAGGTGACGAGCTACGAGTTCTCCGAGCCGGTGACGATGGAGCGGGAGATCCTGCTCGAGGGCGATGTCGACGACCTCGACTTCCGCCTGAACTGAGCCCTACCAGCCAAAGTCGCCGAGCTGCAGCCGCGGCGTCAGCTCGGCGAGGCTGTCCTCGTCCAGGCCGTCGAGCTCGAGGGTCCAGCCCTTGCGCGGCTCGCTCCAGCCCTCGGGCAGGGGCGTCGCGGCGCGCAGCTCGGCCGCGCCGAGAGCCTTCTTCAGCGAGCGCTTCGTGCGCCGGGTCTTGCGCCGCGCCCGGCCGAGCCAGCGGCCGAGCTCGTC
>JAUIEM010000535.1 GCA_030428695.1 bacterium | reverse complement strand
GCCTGCACCCCCGACCACAGCTGCGCCGGGCACGCCGCCGAGCACGAGCACGGTCCTGATTGTGGGCACGAAGCCGTGCCGCACGGCGACCACGTCGACTACCTGGTCGACGGGCACCTGCACCATCCCCACGGCGAGCACTGCGACCACCACGGCGGGCTGCAGCTCGCCTGAGCCCGATCGCCCACCGGGATTTCGAGGCGCACGAGCTCGAGCGGCCTCCGGGCCCCGCCGCCGAAATCCCGGTGCGTCGACCGGCCGGAGCCCCGCGCTCCGCCGGTCCCGTCCGCTCTCGCGGTGCCGCCGCCGTCGATCCCGCCGTTGGATGTCTCCTCCGCGCTCGGATAGAATCGGGCCCGTTCCCCCCGTGGAGGTGCCCGATGAGCGAGCCGGTGATCGTGACCGAGAAGCTGAGCAAGCGCTTCCGCACCGGCTGGTTCTCGCCGCCCGTCGACGCGGTGAACGAGCTGAGCCTGCGCGTCGAGATGGGCCGCATCTACGGCCTGCTCGGGCCGAACGGGGCGGGCAAGACCACGACCATCAAGATGCTGCTGGGCTTGACCCACCCGACGGGGGGCTCGGCGGAGGTGCTCGGCACCGACATCCGCTTCCGCCGCTGCCGGCGCGAGGTCGGTTACCTGCCGGAGAACCAGCAGTTCCCGGCCTACATGACCGCCTTCATGGCCCTCGAGACCTTCGGGGGGCTGTCCGGGATGTCCCGCCGCGAGCGGAAGGAGCGCTGCGACCGCTCCCTCGACGAGGTCGGGATGCTCGACTGGAAGCACGTCAAGGTCAGCAAGTTCAGCAAGGGCATGCGCCAGCGGCTCGGGCTCGCGCTCGCGATGTTCCACGACCCGCGGCTGCTGATCCTCGACGAGCCGACCGACGGCGTCGACCCGCAGGGGCGCAAGGACATCCGCGAGATCATCGAGCGCAAGCGCGGCGAAGACCGCACCGTGCTGATCAACTCCCACATCCTGCAGGAGGTCGAGCTGATCGCCGACGAGGTGACGATCCTGCGCTCCGGGCACGTCGCCCACCAGGGCAATGTCGCCGCGCTGACCGCGCACTCCGAGCGCTACGCGCTGCGGGTGGCGGGGATGAGCGACGAGGCGCGGAGCGGGCTCGACTTCCTCGAGCCCGACCCCGAGGCCAGCGACCACTTCTTCTTCAAGGCCGCCGACGACGCGACCCTCGACGCCTGCGTCGACCGCCTGCGGGCCGCGAAGGTCACGATCCGCGCCCTGACGCCGGCGCGGAAGACCCTCGAGGACGTGTTCCTCGACATCGTCCACGAAGGCTGAGCACAGAGAGGTTTCCATGCGCGCGCTCGGGATCATCGTCGCCGACACCTTCCGCCAGATCAGGAGCTCGATGCTGCTGATCATCGTCCTGATCCTCGGGGTGCTCGTGCTCGGCCTGTCGCTGATGCCCGGCATCTCCGAGAACCCCGACGGGACCTTCACCGTCAAGCTGCTGACCTGGGAGATGTCCCAGTTCGACAAGCTCGAGGACGCGCTCGAGATCTGGGACGTCCTCAAGGTGCTGGTCGCCGACTGGTTCGTCGGCTGGCTCGGGGTGATCGCCGCGGTGATCTCGACGGCGTTCCTGCTCCCGGACATGCTGCGCCAGGGCAGCGTCGAGCTGTACCTGTCGCGGCCGATCAGCCGCGGCGGGGTGCTGCTCGGGAAGTTCGTCGGCAGCCTCGCCTTCGTCGCGATCCTCGCCGGCGTGGTCGTCGGGGGGAGCTGGCTCGGCTTCGGCATCCGCTCCGGGGACTTCTCCCCCGGCTACCTGATGTCGATCCCGCTGCTCGTGTTCATCTTCGCGATCATCCACGCGCTGGGGATCCTGTGCGGCGTGATGTTCCGCCGGCCGATCGTCACCATCGTCGTCTCGCTGATCTTCTGGGCCGTGTGCTCGATGGTCGGCGTGACCCACGGCGTGTTCCAGGACGCCGCGACGATGCGCACGCAGGTGCTCGGCTTCTGGCTGCGCGAGGTCGAGCCGGGCGAGGTGCGGGTCAGCGCGGCGCAGCGCTCCGGCGAGCCCCGTCTCAGCCTGCGCGGAGAGAACCGGCGCGCGGCGCTGCACACGGTGGCCGAGCTGTCGGACAGCCAGCTCGAGGCGCTGCTCGCCGCGCAGGTCCAGGGGGAGACCCTGCGGGTGCTGACCTCGGAGCGCCTGCCGGTGATCGAGCGCATCCGGGATCTCGCGGGCCGCCAGGGCTGGCAGGTCCGCGTCGACGGCTACGCGACCGGCTTCCAGAGCTTCTTCCCGCACGAGGTGTCGTACGAGGAGCTCGACGATCCCGAGGTGACGGAGGGCTGGGAGTGGATGCAGGTCGTCATCGACGGGATGTACTGGCTGTTCCCGAAGCCCAAGGATGTGTCGATGATCGCCCAGGAGTACATCTACGGAAAGACCCGCGCGGAGATGGCCGTCGACGCGATGACCGATCGCTTCGACATCGAGGGGGAGAGCGATCAGGTCGAGGACTCCTTCGACCGCACGACCTCCCTGTTCCTGAACATCTCCTTCATCGCCGTGATGCTGCTGCTGGCCTGGTGGCGCTTCGCGGCCCAGGACTACTGACATGATCGTCGTCCTCGACGGACCGGCCGGCTCCGGCAAGAGCTCCACGGCGCGTGGCGTCGCGCGGGCGCTCGGCTTCCTGCACCTCGACACCGGCGCGACCTACCGCTCGGTCACGCTGGCGGCCTTGCGCGCGGGCCTCGACCTCGACGATGGCGCCGCCCTCGGTCGGCTCGCGAGCGACCTGCTGATCGAGCTCGGCGACGGTGTCGTGCGGCTCGACGGCGAGGACGTCCGCAAGGCGATCCGCACCCCCGCGGTCTCGGCGGCGGTCAGCCGCGTCGCGCGCCACCCCGAGGTGCGCCGTCACATGGTGTCGCTGCAGCGGCGCCTGGCCGAGGGGCGCGACCTGGTCGGCGAGGGACGTGACCTGGCGACCGTCGTCTTCCCCGACGCCGACCTGAAGATCTTCCTGACCGCCAGCCCCCTCGAGCGGGCCCGGCGCCGGGCCCGCGAGCTCGGCGACAGCTCCGAGCGGGCGATCGCCGCCCTGGCCGAGGCGATGCGGAAGCGGGACGAGCTCGACTCGACCCGCGAGGCCTCGCCCCTGATGCAGGCCGCGGACGCCGTCCGCCTCGACACCAGCGAGCTCGGCCTCGACGAGGTGATCGCCGAGGTCGTGCGGCGCGTGAAGGAACGCTCCGAGGCCTGATCAGGCGGGGTTTTTTCTGGCGTCCCGGGGGACTCCCTGGTAGACTCCGCCTTCTTTTTCCGGCGAGGCGGAGACGGTCTCCGTCCTGCGGGCATGCCCGCCGCCGGGCAACGTTCTCTCCTACTTTCTGGCCCCCATGTCAATCAACGAACTCGTCAAACAATACGCCATCTCGAACGAAGAGCTCGAAGCCCAGATGCAGGAGGTCTTCGGCGACGTCTCCGAAGATGCCCTGCAGGCGCGCTGCATGGAAAGCGCGAAGGACTTCCGCCTCGACACGATCATCCAGGGCAAGGTCCTCGACATCACCGGCAACGATGTGATCGTCGATATCGGCTACAAGTGCGAAGGCCTCGTGCCCCTCGAGCACTTCGAAGATCCGACCGCCGTCGACATCGGCGACACCGTCGAGGTGCTGCTCGAGCATGTCGAAGATGAGATGGGTCTGATCCTGCTCAGCAAGCGCAAGGCAGACCGCATCATCAACTGGGAACGCGTGATCTCCAACCACGAAAAGGGCGACGTGGTCAAGGGACGCGTGATGAAGAAGATCAAGGGCGGGCTGCTCGTCGACATCGGCGTGCCGGTCTTCCTGCCGGCGTCCCAGATCAGCAACCGTCGCGTCGGCGACATCTCCCAGTTCATCGGCCGCGAGATCGAGTCGAAGATCATCAAGATCGACGAGTCGCGCATGAACATCGTCGTCTCCCGCCGCCGCCTGATCGAAGAGCAGCGCGAGAAGATGAAGCAGGCCCTGCTCGCCAACCTGAAGGAAGGCGACATCGTCAAGGGCACGGTCAAGAACATCGCCGACTTCGGCGCCTTCGTCGACCTCGGCGGCATCGACGGCCTCCTGCACATCACCGACATGAGCTGGGGCCGGGTCAACCACCCGTCCGAGATGGTCGCGATCGACGAGGAGATCGAGGTCAAGGTCATCCGCATCGACCGCGAGCGCGAGCGCATCTCCCTCGGCCTGAAGCAGAAGACCGAGAGCCCCTGGGAGACCGTCGAGGTCAAGTACCCGGTCGGCGCGGTCGTCAAGGGCAAGGTCGTCAACGTCCTGAGCTACGGCGCCTTCGTCAAGCTCGAAGAGGGCGTCGAGGGCCTGGTGCACATCTCCGAGATGTCCTGGACCAAGCGCATCGAGCACCCCTCGCAGGTCGTCTCGATCAGCGACGAGGTCGACGTGATGGTGCTCGACATCAACGTCGAGAAGCAGGAGATCAGCCTCGGCATGAAGCAGACCGCGGCGAACCCGTGGGACGTGGTCGAGGACAAGTACCCGGTCGGTTCGGTGGTCGACGGCAAGATCCGCGACCTGAAGAACTACGGCGCCTTCGTCCAGATCGAAGAGGGCATCGACGGCCTCCTGCACGTGTCCGACCTGTCCTGGACCAAGAAGATCCTGCACCCGAGCGAGGTGCTGAAGAAGGGCGACGAGATCAAGGCTATGGTCCTGACCGTCGACCCCGAGAAGAAGCGGATCGCCCTCGGTCTGAAGCAGATGAGCGAGGATCCCTGGCGTCTGCTGATCCCGGACAGCTTCCCCGTCGGCTCCGTCGTGCTCGGCACCGTGACGAAGATCACCAACTTCGGTGTGTTCGTGCGGCTCGACCACGACCTCGAAGGGCTGCTGCACATCTCCGAGCTCGCCGACCGCAAGGTCGAGGACCCGACCGAGATCGTGCACATCGGCGAGAAGATCCCGGTCAAGATCATCAAGCTCGACTCCGACGAGCGGAAGATCGGCCTGTCCTACCGTCTGGTGGTCCCGCAGGAGCGGGAGCCGTTCGAGGAAGAGATCGCGGCCCACAAAGAAGCGATGAACAACGAAGGTTGAGCCACGGTGCGCGGGAGTCGACTCCCG
>JAUIEM010000534.1 GCA_030428695.1 bacterium | reverse complement strand
CGCTGCTCTGCCGGCTGCCCCTGGCCGGCGCCAGCGCCGCCTTCGCGCTTCCCCCGCGGACGCTCGCCGACAGCCTGCGCACCCGGCTGCCGCAGGAAGTGGCCTGGGAGCTCTGCGCGCCGGGCGGCGAGGCGGTGCTCGGCGCGGTGGAGGGCCCGCACCGGACGCTCCCCCTGCGCGGCCTGCTCGAGGGCTGGAGCCTGCGGCTGGCGGCGCTCCCGGACGCCGGGGCCGCGCGGGCGCTCGCCCGGCAACGCTGGCTGCTGGCGGGAGTGCTCGGCCTGGCGGGGCTCGTGCTGCTCGGCTCGCTGCTGGCGGGGGCGGCGGCGGCCCGCCGGGCCCTGGCCCTGGCGCGGACGCGGGCGGACTTCCTCGCCGGGGTCACCCACGACCTGAAGACGCCGCTCTCGCTGATCCAACTGTACGCCGAGACCCTGCACGCCGGCCGGGTCTCCGAGCAGGCGCAGCGCGAGGCCTTCCTCGGCATCATCCTCGGCGAGACCCAGCGCCTGCACGGCCTGATCGAGAACGTCCTGCGCCTGACCCGGCGGCCCGGTCCGCGGCGGGAAGAGACGCCGACCGCGCTCGCCGCGACCGTGCGCGCGACGCTCGACGGCTACACCCTGCCCCCGGAGCGCACGCTGCGGGTCGACATCGACGCCGCGCTGCGCCCGCTTCCCCACGATCCGCCCGCCATCGCGAGCCTGCTCGGGAACCTCCTGTCCAACGCCCTGAAGTTCTCCGAGGGGGCGGTGGAGGTCAGCCTGCGGGAGGAAGACGACGCGGTCGTCCTCGAGGTCGCCGACCGCGGCGTCGGCATCCCCGCCCCCGAGCGCGCCCGGGTCTGCGAGCCCTTCTTCCGCGGCAGCGCGGCCCCGCACATCCGCGGCTCGGGCCTGGGCCTCAGCGTGGTCGCGCGCATCGTCGAGGCGCATCGGGCCGCGCTGACGATCGAGCCGCGGGAGGGAGGCGGGACCCGCGTGCGCGTGCGCTTTTCCTGACAGCGCCTGAGGCCGGTGGACGCCCCGGCGGCGCTCTTCTACCCTGCGTGTACGCCGATGCGAAGACGCCGTCCCGGAGGAGCCGATGCACCTGCCCCCCGCCTGGAATGAGACCCTCGGCAGAGACGTCGAGCTGTCGAGCCTGTCGAGCTCGAGCACCTTCCGCAGCCCGCCCCCGAGCTTCCGCGAGGACCCGCTGCCCCTGGAGAGCGAGGACCCGACCGGGACGCCGCAGATCGCCTACCGGCTCGCGCAGATCATCGGCAAGGGCGGGATGGGGGAGGTGTACAGCGCGCGCCAGGCCAGCCTGCGCCGCGAGGTCGCGGCCAAGAAGCTCAAGGCCGTCGACGCCGGCCGCCCCGCCGCCCGCGCCTCCTTCCTCGCCGAGGCGCTGGTCACCGCCCGGCTCGAGCACCCGAACATCGTGCCGGTGCACGACCTGGTCACGCTGCCGGACGGCGACCTGTGCATGAGCATGAAGCTCGTCGCCGGGCAGGCCTGGAGCCAGCGGCTACAGAAGGGGCAGCCGGCCGCGCCCCTCGACGAGCACCTCGAGATCCTCGTGCAGGTGTGCAACGCCGTCGCCTTCGCCCACAGCGTCGAGATCGTGCACAACGACATCAAGCCGGCCAACGTGATGCTCGGCGCCTTCGGCGAGGTCCTGCTGATGGACTGGGGCGTCGCGGTCGACGTCGCGGAGGCCCCCCGCGGCCTGCGGCACAAGTCCGCCATCCGCCACGCCTGCGGCACGCCGAGCTACATGCCCCCCGAGCTCGCGAGCGGGCGCGGCGCGGACATCGGCCCCGCGACCGACGTCTACCTGCTCGGCTCGGTGCTGTGCCGGCTGCTGACCGGCAAGGCGCCCCACGCCGGCACCTTCGCCTACGCGGTCCAGCACGCCGCCAGCGGGGCGCTGCCCGTGCTCGACGAGGCGCTCCCCGCCGAGCTGCGCCGGCTGTGTCTCGACGCCCTCGCGCCCGACCCGGGCCGCCGGCTGGCGAGCGCCCTCGACTTCCAGCGGCGCCTGCGCGCCTACCTGCGCCACCGCGAGAGCGTGCGCCTCAGCGAGCACGCGGCGGGCCGGCTCGAGGACGCGGCGGAGGCGGAAGGTCCCGCCGCCTACGCGGCCTTCGCCGAGGCGATCGCCGGCTTCGGCCAGGCCGCGAGCCTGTGGGCCGAAAACCCCGCCGCCCGCGACGGAGCCCGCGCCGCCCGCGTCGCCTACGCCCGCCACGCCCACGGCCGCGGCGACCTCGGCCTGGCGGCGGCGCAGCTCGAGGGCGTCGCGGACGCCGACGAGCTGCGCGCGGCGATCGCGGCGACCGGGGCGCGCCGGGCCCGGGAGGAGCGGAGCCGTCACCGGCTGCGGCGCGGGCTGACCGGGGCGGTGCTGGTGATCATCGTCGGGCTGCTCGTCGCGGTCGGGCTGCTCGAGCGCAAGAACCGCGACATCGAGACCCGCAACGACGAGATCCACACCCAGAAGGCGACCATCGAGGCCGGCTTCCTCGCCCTCGCCAGCGAGAAGCAGCGCGTCGAGCTGCAGCGCGACCGCGCCCGAGAGCGCGGCGAGATCGCCCTCGAGACCCTGCACGGCATCGTCGAGCGCGTCGAGCAGAAGCTGCTCGACGACCACGGCGAAGCGCGGGCCCAGAAGGTCGCCGAGGCGATCATGCAGGACGCGCAGGCCGGCTGGAAGAGGCTGCGCGACACCGGCACCGACCCCGACGAGACCGACCACGGCGCGGCGCTGGCGACGCTGCGCTACGGCCTGATGTTGATGGGGAAGGAGGCGCGCTACGCCGAGGCGCTCGCCGAGATCGAGCGCGGCGTGGCGGCGATCGAGTCGCTGGCGGAGCCGTACCGCTCGCGGCTGAAGACCCGCCTGGACCTGTGCGAGGGCCTCGAGTACCAGTCCGCCTGCCTGCGCCACCTCGGCCGCGCCGACGAGGCCCGGGCGGTCCACACGCGCCGGAGGGCGATCGCCGAGGAGCTCTACGCCGCCCATCCCGAGGACAGCCGCGTCCAGGCGCTGCTCGCTGACGTGCTCGCCCGGGCCGGGGCCCTGCGCGAGGATGTCGGCGACCTCGCCGGCGCGCTCGCCCTGTTCGACCGCGAGCGGGCGCTCTACCAGGCGCTGGCGGAGGCACAGCCGGACAGCGACTTCCCCCGCCAGTACGGCTACAGCCTCGGCCGCCAGGGCCTGGTCCTGTTGCGACAGGGCAGGCTGGAGGACGCGATCGCGGCCTTCGAGCTGCGCCGCGAGCTGCGCGGGGCGCTGGTCGAGCGGGAACCGGACCGGCTGGGGCTGCGCCAGGAGTACACCCACGCCCTCGAGGGGCTCGCCGCCGCCGTGCGCAAGGCGGGGGACTACGGACGCGCCGGCGAGCTGCTGGTCGAGAGCCTGCAGCAGCGCAAGAAGATCGTCGAGCTCAACCCCGACAACCTCGACAACCAGCGGCTGTACTGCTCCGCCATGCTCCACGTCGCGGACGACGCCCGCGCCTACGGCGACCTCGACACGGCCGCCGAGCTGAGCGCCACCGCCCGCGACACCGCGCGGGAACAGCTCGCGCGCAGCCCGGACTACCACGCCCTGCGCGAGTACAGCGCGGCCAGCCACGAGTCCCTGGCCGACATCGCGTCGATGCGGGCCGCGACCGCGGACGCCGTCGCCTCGTACCGGGCGGCGGTGGCGGAGCGACGTCTGCTCGCCGAGGCCTGGCCGGAGCGCACGCGGCCCCGCCGCCAGCTCGCGATCACCCTCGGCAAGCTCGGCGGCCTGCTCGCCCGAGCGCCCGGCGTCGCCGACTCGCTGATGGCCGCGTCGTTGGAGGAAGCGACGGCGCTCTTGCGGACGGTGATCGCCGAGGCGCCCGACAATGCCGATGCCCGGAGCGCCCTCGCGCTGGTGCTCGCCCAGACCGGCGTCGGCCACTCCCTGCGGGGCGCCCACGACGAGGCGGAGCCGCTGATGACCGAAGGGCTCGCCCTGCGGCGCGCGCTCGCGGAGGCCTCGCCGGAGAGCGCGAACGCGGCGCGCGAGGTCACGATGTCGCTGTACGAGCTGTACTACCTCGAGCTGCTGCGCGGGGACCAGGCCGCGGCCCTCGCCTGGCTCGAGCAGGCGATCGCGAACCACGAGCCGCTCGCCGGCACCCACCCGACCCAGGCCCGCGAGCTCGAGGCGATGCGCGCGGAGGCCGCGCGGCTGCGGGCAGCGCTCGGGGAGTGAGCGGGCTCTTCGAGCCTACCGCGCTGCTCACCTCTGACCCCCCACAAGTCCTGTCCCGGAGCCCGGAGGAGGACGTCGACTCACAGCCAACGACGGGAGGGGGTGAACCCCTCCCCTACCTCGGTGTGTGCGCTTTTCCTGGGGGGGCGGGTTCACCCCGGCCCGGCGCAGCGTAGGGACGTGCGTCGTCCGGTTCCGTGAGACAGCCTCGTGAACCCCTCCCCTACCTCGGTGTGTGCGTTCTTTCCGGAGGTAGGGGCGGGGTTTACCCCCGCCCGCCGCAGGCGTGGGGACGTGCGTCATCGGGTTCCGTGAGACAGCCTCTTTACCCCCGCCCGCCGGACGGGAGGAACTCGTGCTGAGGTAGTATGACGCCCGCTCAGACGATGCCGTAGGCGAGCATCGCGTCGGCGACCTTGACGAAGCCGGCGAGGTTCGCGCCCTTGACGTAGTCGACGAAGCCGTCGCGGCTTCCGTACTCGACACACTTCTCGTGGATGTCCGCCATGATCTCGCGCAGGCGCTCCTCGACCTCCTCGTGGCTCCACGACAGGCGCAGGGCGTTCTGGCTCTGCTCGAGGCCCGACACGGCGACCCCTCCGGCGTTGGCCGCCTTGGCCGGTCCGAACAGGATCTTCGAGGTGAGGAAGTGTCTGACCGCGTCGTTGGTGCTCGGCATGTTCGCGCCCTCGGAGACCGCGATCAGCCCGTTGTCGACCAGGGTCTTCGCGTCCTCGAGCTCGAGCTCGTTCTGGGTCGCGCAGGGGAAGGCGAGCTGCGCGGCGACCTTCCAGGGCCGTTCGCCCTCGTGGTAGGTCGCGCCTTCGAATTGCTCGGCGTACTCTTCGATGCGCCCGCGCCGCTCTTCCTTGAGCTCCTTCAGCCAGGCGAGCTTGTCGTCGTCCTCGGGCACCCGGCGTTCGTCG